>JAAYPI010000016.1 GCA_012519885.1 Bacteroidales bacterium | reverse complement strand
TCTGCTTCTAACTTTTTGTTCGTTATTCTTGCATAAATTTGAGTTGTCTGTATTTTGCTGTGTCCAAGCATTTTAGAAACGGTTTCAATAGGAACGCCTTTATTGAGACTCATCGTAGCAAATGTGTGACGTGCAAGGAGTGTGGTAAGCGATTTTTTAATTCCGCATAAATCACCGATTTCTTTCAAATAAGCATTCATCTTTTGATTTGACATGACAGGAAGTAGTTTTCCATCTTTTCTTGTATCTGCATATTTTTCAATAATTTTTTGAGGAATATCCAAAAGAATTATATTGGTAGAAATCCCGGTCTTTTGTCGTTTTGTCATAATCCATTTTTGTCCTTCTAACTCAACAATATTTTCTTCTTTAAGATTTGAAACATCGATATATGCAAGTCCGGTAAAGCAACAAAAAATAAAAATATCACGAACCATGTCTAATCGTGGAATTGTCAATTCTTTTTGTATGATTGCAGTAATTTCATCATCGGTCAAAAATCCACGATCTACAGGCGTTTTGTGAATGCGAAGTTCACGAAATGGGTCATGTGTAATTAATCCCAATTTACGACCAAATAACACTATCGTTTTTAATAGTTTTAAATTTTTTGTTGCTGTACTTTGCATACATCTAACAACAGACAATAAATAAACTTGAAAATCGTGGACAACAATAGGAGTTATCTCTGATAGTTTTAAGTCGCTACGACCATATTTTGACTTAAGGAAATTCGTAAAGTGGCGTTTGCAGTTTTCGTATTTTTGCAATGTTGCGGGAGCAACTCCAACTCCTATTTGGCTTTTCATATCATTATTGTGCTTTTCAAATAGTGTCAGAATTGTTTCTGTTTGTTCCTTCTTGCCTAAATAGTGAGATTTTATCATTTCAAGGCTAATATCTTCAGAGATTTCCAGCCGACGAAAAATATTTTGCAATCCAGCTTGAATGTTATCCAACTGCTGATTAGTTTGTAATATTTCCGTTGTACGTCCTTTAAGTCTGTTTTTAATGCCATCCCATTGTTTCGGGTCAACGGCAATACCGGTGGAACCTAGAGAAAGCCGTTCATTATTCAAGTAAATACGAATCATTACAGGCGACAACCCTTCTCTGTTTGTGTAGTTGCTTCTTAAATAGAAGACTGTTCGGAAAATTGTTTTCATTTCTACTGTTTTTTTAATTGCTTCGCAAATCTTAGGTAAAAAGAAATAATTTTTTTGTAGCCATAAGGCTATTAAAAAATCATTGTATTTTACTATTTTTTCTCAAAACTTGCGACTGCAAAGTTCGACATAATTATTTGAAAAACAGCAATTTGACAATCATCTATACGAGCTCTGAAAGTACTCTTGGCTACATTTTTATTCTTGCTATTTCTATTGTAGCCAAAATGTACCCGACTGTGAGTATTTTGAGATAATTTGAATGCTCTAATGCTACTGGTACTATAAAAAAAGAAAAGTGTCATAACTCACTGGAATTACAACACTTAACAACTAATCCTTTGCTTTTTTATGCTATTTTCAGAGCACTTTAAACAAAAAAAAGCGACTTAAAAAGTCGCTTTAGCGGTATGGACGGGACTCGAACCCGCGACCCCCTGCGTGACAGGCAGGTATTCTAACCAGCTGAACTACCACACCGTGTGTTTCGCTCAATTGCGATGCAAAGATATGCTGATTTTTTATATTATACAAGTGTTGATGGTATTTTTTTGATAAAATCGACAAAAAATTACCCATATACCAATACAAAGTCAGTATGTTGCTGATAATAAAAGGAATACCGTGTTTCTTCAAGTAATTGTGCCTTTAACTCCAACACGCCTGATAAATGCGGAACAAACGGCACAAGCTCCATAGACTGGGAAAAATGCACCACCCCGTCGCCTATCTTTTTGTATGCAGCCTCTTTAGCTACCCAAGATAACAAGACAAATTCGGGGTACTGTTGAGCATGTACAAGCTCTGTTTTGTTCATAAAACGTTCTTTTACTTGATGTACCTTGGCAGAAATTGTTTCAATATCAATGCCTACTTCATGTTGATTGCTTATGGCAACTGCAACATACTCTTTTGTATGCGAAATACTAATAAAACGCGACGAACCAGATAAAATAGGTTTACCATTCGATAAATAGGCAATAGTGCTATCCCCTACTAGATGTTGCATTAATAAACGTACTGCCAAAAATTCGGACTTTCGTTTATTGCTAGATATCCTGTTAAGTTCGTTTGTATACACAGGATTGGGCAATAGCATCGAAAACAGCTCGTCAGCAGTTTCGGTTATATGCCAAATAGCTACATCTATGCTAGGTGTGTGTATGGTATCAAGAATAGGCACTTTGGTCGAAATATTATTTCCATTGCATGGTCTCCATCATGCGTACTACATCTTCGCGAATGTAAGACAAAACGGGAGCAATAGAATCGTTATTGGGTCGGTTGTTAAAATAGACAGCACCTCTAAAATAATGGGTAGTACTATCAGTCAGAGTAAACTGCAAGGAAGAGGCTACATTGCCCTTAATTTCGTACAACACCCCATATACCTTTGCTTCGTCATTTTCAAAAACTTGCTGGGTAATGGCATCTGCTTTTACTGAATGTTTGTAGACAAAAGCTCTGGTATCTTCGGATATTTCATAAAAATTATCCTTTATTGGCAAATAACTACAATGAATTTTTGCATTATATGTAGGATATTCTATGTTCATCCACAATGGGTTATTTTTATGTGGACGAATGCGTGCAACATTGGTAGGATATTCAAACGTATAGGGCATATTTGCTTGTGTATATGCATATTCCTTTTCCATTAGTGCTATCCGAAAATAGCCCATTGGTTTGGGAGTGTAGTTGGTACAAGCTACCATTACGATACTACATCCTACTGCTAGAATATGTTTTATATTACAATTCATCTTCTTGAATAGGTGCATGTATGGTTAATTTAATCGTTTTAATGCGTCTTTTGTCTGCCGATACAATTTCAAATTCGTAGTTATCATACAAAACAACATCTCCTACTTGCGGTATCTCCCCTTTTATTTCTAAGATTAAACCTGCCAAACTGTCTGGTTCACCTGCTATTTTTTCAAAATCCTTTTTTTCTATACCTTCAATTTTGTAAAAGTCCTCGAGTAGTATCTTTGCTTCAAACACAAATGTATTTGTATCTAGTTGAATATAAGAGCGTTCATTTTCATCATCATATTCATCGCTAATATCGCCTACTATTTCTTCTAAAATATCTTCGAGGGTAACAATACCTACAGTACCACCAAATTCATCTACAACTACGGCAATATGTGTTTTATTTTTCTGAAAATCTTCGAGTAATACATTGATATGTTTTGTAGTTGGAACAAAAAATGCAGGTCTTATGTGTTTTTGCCATTTAAACTCATCTCCCTTGTTGATATGAGCCAACATATCTTTGATAAACAAAATACCCTTAATATTGTCAATAGTTTCTGCATAAACAGGTAAACGCGAGTAACCTGACTCATTAATTATTCGAATAATATCAGTAAACGAATCTGTTATATCCACTGCTACTACATCTACCCTTGGCACAATAATACTCTCTACTTCTGTATTACTAAAACGTATAATTCCTTCTAGAATTTCTTTATCTTCTTCTAATTCGGATGAAGTAAGTTCGTATGCTTTAGATAAATCACTGGTTGACAATGTTTTGATTGATTTTTTTTTATCAAATAACTTCACATTGCTGGTAGATTTGACCAACAGCCATGAAAAAGGGTGTAATAGTTTAATTAATACACGCATAGTGGGTGCGGCAAATCGTGCAAAACGTAATGGATATTTTGCCGCATAAATTTTGGGCATATTCTCCCCAAATAACAATAGAATAAGTGTAATGAATACTGTTTCGACTAAGAAACCTAACCATATGGAATCCGAAAAATCAAACAACGAAAAAAGAATGCTAGTAGACAATACTATAATAGCAATATTTACCAAATTATTAGCAAGCAAAATAGTTGCCAATAAGCGTTCTGAATTGCTTTTTAATTCTAAAATACATGTATCTTTTCGGTCGCTACTAGCTGTTAATTCTTCTATATCTTTTGGTAATAGAGAGAAAAATGCTACCTCAGAAGCAGATACAAAAGCCGAACACAATAATAAAACTAAGCAACATAAAATCGAGAAAAACAAGGAAACGTATGTACTATTAACATACAATTGCTCCATAAAAAGACGTATCGATTCAAAAATATCCAATGTATTACAATTTAAATAAAACACTACGTAATTAGTAAAACGGAAAAATACGAAGACAAAGATATAAACTTTTAAAGAAAATAGTGAAATGAAATGATGAAGAATGAATTTTTTAAGGGAATAATTTTTTGTAATAGCAGATGTTTGTTAAATTTGCACTCTTAAAATTATTTTAATACAAAAAAAATGAATATTTCTTACAATTGGCTCAAACAATACATCAACATCAATCTTCCTGTACATGAAGTATCTCACCTACTTACTTCTCTTGGTTTAGAAGTAGGCTCAGTGGAAGAAGTGGAAACAATAAAAGGAAGTTTAGAGGGATTGGTGGTAGGTGAAGTGATTGAGAGTAGCAAGCATCCTGATGCTGACCGTTTGCATGTAGCTCAAGTACGTATTCAACCTACTGAAGAACCAATACAAATTGTATGTGGAGCTCCTAATTGTCGTGCTGGCATAAAAGTAGTAGTAGCTACAGTAGGTACGAAACTGTATTCTGGAGAAGAAGTCTTTACCATTAAACGCTCTAAAATACGTGGAGTAGAATCGAATGGTATGTTGTGTGCCGAAGACGAAATTGGCATTGGCACTAGCCACGATGGCATTATTGAAATAGCTTCAAATATTGAAGTTGGAACGCCTGTTAAGGAACTTTACAATGTTGACACTGACACTATTTTTGAAGTAGATATTACTCCCAACCGTGTAGATGCAGCATCTCATATTGGTGTAGCACGCGATTTGGCTGCTGCTTTACGATTAAAAGACTCTACTATACAGTTGCAAAAACCCTCTGTAGAAAGTTTTGTTGTTGATAATAAGGAGTATACCATCAACGTAGAGGTAACAAACCCTACCCTTTGTCCACGCTATTGTGGGGTAACCATTAATAATATTCAAGTAAAAGAATCGCCCGAATGGCTCAAAAATAGACTACTAATGATTGGTATGCGACCCATAAACAATGTAGTGGATATTACAAACTTTGTGTTGCACGAAACAGGACAACCTTTGCACGCATTTGACGGAGATAAAATTACTGGAAATAAAGTTAGGGTTACTACCTTAGCAAATAACACCCCTTTTGTTACCCTCGATGAGGTAGAACGAAAATTATCCAACGAAGATTTGATGATTTGCAACGCCAACGAAGGCATGTGTATAGCAGGTATTTTCGGAGGATTAGACTCTGGAGTAAGCAATACTACAACTAAATTATTTTTAGAAAGTGCTTATTTTAATCCAGTAAGTATACGCAAAACAGCTCGTAGACATGGACTCAACACAGACTCTTCTTTTCGTTTTGAAAGAGGTTGCGACCCAAACAACACCTTATATGCACTAAAACGTGCCGCATTACTCATTAAAGAAGTAGCTGGTGGCGAAATTTCTTCTGATATTATTGATATATATCCCTCTCCTATTCAAGCGACAGAAGTAAAGCTTACATACGCCAAAATTAATTCATTAATAGGAAAAGTAATTGACAAAGAAATAATTAGAACAATATTAACTGGCTTAGAAATAGACATAGTTAACGAGAATAATGATGTACTTACGCTGTCTGTTCCTGCCTACAGAGTAGATGTACAACGTGATGTAGATGTGATTGAAGATATTTTGCGTGTATATGGTTACAACAATATTATTCCGTCTGACGAATTAAAATCGTCCATTACGTATTCTCAAAAACCTGATTCACATAAATTACAAAACACACTAGCAGAACAGCTTACAGGAGCTGGTTTTAACGAGATTTTAAATAATTCGCTTACAAAAATTGCTTATTACAAAGAACTAAACTCTTTTCCAGAAAATGAAGCAGTGAAAATACTAAATCCTTTAAGTGCTGATTTAAGTGTTTTGCGACAAACCTTGCTGTTTGGTGGTTTAGAAAGCATTACGTATAACAGTAACAGAAGAAATCCTAATTTGAAATTTTACGAATTTGGAAACTGCTACCACTACGATGATGCTAAAAAAAATAACGAAGAACCCCTAAAAGCATATTCAGAAGAATTGCATTTGGGCTTATGGATAACAGGAAACAAAACGAAACAAAGTTGGACAGATACTGAACGTAAAGTGAGTTTTTATGATTTAAAAGGGTATGTAGAAACAATATTGCAACGATTAGGCATTAAAAATGAATCTATTAGCGTTTCTGATTACAGCAATGACCTATTGCCTAATGCTCTCGAAATTGTAAGTAAAAATAAAATGCCATTGGTGGTAATCGGAAAGGTTTCTAATAAAGTGTTAAAACAATTTGACATTGACACAGATGTCTTTTATGCAGACTTTAATTGGGAAAATGTTCTGAAAGTTATTGTAAAACAAAAAGTTCGTTACCAAGAAATACCTAAGTTTCAAGAAGTGAAACGAGACCTTGCATTAGTACTCGACAAACATATTCGTTTTCAAGATATTGAGCAAATAGCATTTGCTACAGAGAAGAATTTGTTGAAGAAAGTGACTTTGTTTGATGTATATGAAGGAAAAAACATTGAACAAGGGAAAAAATCATATGCCATCAGTTTTGTGTTACAACACGACCAAAAAACATTGGAAGATTCTCAAATAGAAACTATTATGAAAAAAATTCTTCAAGCCTTAGAAACACAAACTGGAGCAAAATTACGTCAATAATTAACCTCATATAACAAATTACAACTCATGGGAAGAGCATTTGAATATAGAAAAGCTACAAAGCTGAAACGTTGGGGCAATATGGCTCGCGTTTTCACAAAATTAGGTAAACAAATTACGATTGCAGTAAAAGAAGGCGGTCCTGACCCAGATACAAATCCACGTCTGCGTGTGCTAGCCCAACAAGCTAAAAAAGAAAATATGCCCAAAGAAAACGTAGAAAGGGCTATAAAAAAAGCATCTTCCAAGGATGAAGCTGATTACAAAGAAATGGTATATGAAGGCTATGGACCAAATGGTATAGCTATTGTGGTAGAAACAGCAACAGACAACCCAACTCGCACCGTTGCGAACATACGTAGTTACTTCAATAAATTTGGAGGTTCGCTAGGAACTAGTGGGTCTTTACAATTTTTATTTGATCATAAATGTGTGTTTAAAATTGCTCCAAAACCAACAGTCTC
>JAAYPI010000003.1 GCA_012519885.1 Bacteroidales bacterium | reverse complement strand
ATCAAGTAAGCACTTATAACCAGGCTATTATGGAGTTTGGAGCGTTGCAATGTGTTCCTGCTCGTCCATTGTGTTCAACTTGTCCATTGCAAGTTATGTGTTATGCATATACCCATCAACACGTAAGTTCTTTACCCAAAAAAGAGAAAAAAACTACAACGAAAACACGTTATTTTTTTTACTTGGATATACGTAATGGTGAATATACGTATCTTCAAAAAAGAACACAAAAAGATATTTGGCATAATTTATTTGAATATCCACTAGTAGAATGTGATAAGGAAACATCTATAGAAAACGTTATCAATAGTGAAGATTTTCAAGAAATAGTAGAAAAATGTGAGAAAACATCTATTCACAGTATCTCAAGTGAAATAAAACATGTTCTAAGTCATCAAATTATACGTACTATTTTTATCCGTATACACATAGAAACTGACAATTCACTACTACAATCATTATATAAAATAAATAGTCGAGACATAGAAGACTATCCTATATCTCGACTGATGCATAAGTATATTGAAAAGATTACTAACGAAACCTAAGTAACTATACCATTTGCTCAATATTCCAAACAAATGCTCTAACGCCTACTTCTTTATTACGTTGATCTAGTTTTTTAACAGCAATCAATAAATCATCTACTTTTTCGTCAGGAATGACTGTCATAACTGCAGAATTCATTTCTGGCCAAGTATGTGTACCACGACGCGGTTCTCCATTCATACTGCCTACTCCTTGCACATTTTCCCAAAAGGTAAAGCCTCTAATGGATAATCTATCAAGCATATATTCTACACGTTCTGTATTAGCTTGATTAAACACAATAAATACTGACTTCATATGGTGTATTTTATTTTCTGGTAATTTTAACTATTCTTTACTCACTGGTTTATCAAAGAACGTAAATGATTTACGTAACTTTTCTTCTTTATTGCGTTCTCCTCTACGAGACATCACAGCATACAATGTTGGAACTACGATAAGAGTTACTAAGGTAGAAACAACCAGACCTCCAATTACTACAATCCCCATAGGCACCCATGTTTCAGAGCCCTCGCTAGTGCTTAATGTCATCGGAATCATCCCCAAAATAGTAGTTACAGCGGTCATTAACACTGGTCGTAAACGTGACTGACCTGATAAAGCAATAGCTTCATTTAGCTCATTTCCTCTATCTCTCATTAAATTGATATAGTCGACTAACACAATACCATTTTTTACCACGATACCTACCAATAGTACCACACCTAATGCCCCTATTAAATTAAGTGATGTCCCGGTAATCAGCAATGCCAAAATAACACCTGTAATAGCAAAAGGAACGGACATCATTATTATAAATGGTTTGGAGAAAGATTCAAACTGCGATGCCATTACAATGTATACTAAAATTACAATCAATAAAAACAAGGTAGCAATATCAGCAAACGATTCCTGTTGTGTTTCATAATCACCACCAACTTGCACTTGTACTCCTTGTGGAACACTAATTTGTTTTACCTCTGCCTTAATTTGTTCAGCTAATTCACCGAGCGACACACCCTCTGGCGTAGCAGATACGGTTACAATACGTTCACGACGTTTACGTTCAATATTTGGTGGTCCCCAATATTCTTTAATATCTGCCAACTCTTTTAATTTCAATAATTTACCTTGCATCGTAGCAATATTTAACTCTTCGATAGAAGTAATACTATTACGATGCTCCTCTGTCAATCTAACCAAAATAGGATACTCATCTCCCTGCTCTTTAAAATTACCGGCTGACATACCATTTACTCTATTGCGAACATAAGATGCCATCATCACTGTATTAATGCCGTGGCGAGATATTTTTTCTTTATCAAGCTCTATTTTTAATTCTGGTCTATCTTCTTCTCTATCAATACCAATATTACGAGCACCTGATAATTTTTCCATTCGTTGTTTCAATTCTGCCGCCACTGCATTAGTTGCATCAAAATCATGACCAAAAATCTCTACTTCAATATTATTACCACCCATACCACCGCCAAAACTTGCAGTAGATACATCGTATGTTATTACTTCGGGTAAGGTAGCTAAGTCTTCTCGAATTTTTTCAGCAATTTCAAATATCGTTCTTTCTCTATCATATTTTTTAGATGCCCTAACCATCATAACAATTTTATTATTGGTAGAAGAAATAAATAGAGAAGAAAAACCTGTTTCATCAGACGAACCTGTTGACGTCGATATTAATTGTATTTCTGGAGCAATCTTGGCAATCCTGCTTTCTATTATACGTGCCGTTTTACTTGCTTCCTCCAAGCGTGTACCTCGTTGTAATTCAATTGTTATGGTAAGCCTTCCTTCATCATTTTGTGCCATAAAATCAGTACCAATAACTCCCACAAAAACAGGCACCAACGAACCTATAAATATGAGTACAGCTACAATTAAGGTAATAGCCTTATTTCGTAAACACCAGCGTAAAATATTTGCATATAGCTCATCTACTTTATCAAGCCATTTTACTACTGTATTTTGATAACTAAAACGATTTGTTTTACTATTTTCAGTTTTCTTTTTGATGGTTAACATCATAGCAGACAAACTAGGAGTTAGCGTAATAGCTACCAAAGTTGAAACACATACAACAATGGTTACAATCCAACCCAATTCTTTAAACATCACACCAGCAATACCTCCTACCATGGTTAACGGTAAAAATACAGCTACAATTACCAAGGTAGTAGCGATAACAGAAACCCACACCTCGTTGGTAGCGTAAATAGCCGCCTCACGAGGGCTAGAACCTCTTTCAATATGTTTGTTTATATTTTCGAGCACCACAATTGCATCATCTACCACCATACCAATAGCTATGGATAAAGACGAAAGTGAGATAATATTTAACGAACTTCCTGTGTAATACAAATAAATAAATGAAACGATTAATGATATAGGAATAGTAAGTGATATAATAAATGTTGCTCTCCATTTACCTAAAAAGAAAAGTACAACAAATACCACAAAAATAAGTGCATACATGATTGTTTCTGACAATCCAGAAACTGCATTTTGTATAACTTCAGAAGAGTCATAAATAATTTCAAAATGAATATCAGGAGGCAATGTTTTTTGTACTTGAGCAATTTGTTCGCGTACTTTTTTAGCAATTTCTACCGTATTGGCACCAGATTGTTTCATAATAATCAATCTGGCTCCATCTTTTCCGTTAATCTTTTCTTCTAAGGTAACATCTTTAATAGTATCTCTAACTTGAGCTACATCTCTTACAAATATTTGCTTACCATCATACGTTGAAGAAACAACAATATTATTAATATCTTCGCTTGCTACATATTCTCCTTGTACACGCAATTGATATTGTTCTTTTCCCATTTTAAGGGTACCTGAAGCCAAATTCATATTGTTATTGGCAATAGCAGAACCTACCGTTTCTAAGCTTAATCCGAATGAATTTAGTTTCGTTGGATCTATATCTACATATACATAACGCTGAGGGGATCCTGATAAAGAGATATTTCCTATCCCATCTATTCTATTTAATACGGTTATTAAGTTATCTTCGATTATTTTTTTTATACCAGGATAGCT
>JAAYPI010000124.1 GCA_012519885.1 Bacteroidales bacterium | reverse complement strand
GAGATTGACCATACGGTAGAAGCTGTTTTGTTGATATTTCAATTCTACATTAGTCTGATTAAAAGCCATTCGCCCACTTCAAGATAGTAGGGTATGATGTATTTCAATTCTACATTAGTCTGATTAAAAGCATGCATGAATACGGAAAAAAAGAGATTATGAAAAATTTCAATTCTACATTAGTCTGATTAAAAGTAAAAACGAAAAAGCAAAGCTCGTAACCGCTTGCATATTTCAATTCTACATTAGTCTGATTAAAAGCGTCAATGAATGAATTTGCACGTCCAAATTCCAAATTTCAATTCTACATTAGTCTGATTAAAAGTAACGAGTAAATTTCAAATTTAAACTTTTTAAAAATTTCAATTCTACATTAGTCTGATTAAAAGGGTCGCACGTTGGTAATGGTAGATGGCGTAATTACATTTCAATTCTACATTAGTCTGATTAAAAGTATGGAGCTAATGAAGCAATACCCTGATAAACACTTATTTCAATTCTACATTAGTCTGATTAAAAGAAAAGTTGAGCGTATTATACAAAACAGCGTAACAGCATTTCAATTCTACATTAGTCTGATTAAAAGCCGTTAACACTATCAAAAAAAATAATTGATTAACAGCCTCTTATTTTGTACAAAAGTACAATTTTTTATTGAAAAAGTTGTCGATGTACAATGCTATAAAATACACTGTACATCGACAATATATAGTAATAAATTGATTATCAATATGTCAAAGATCGTCAAGAGATGATTATACTACCTTTTTCTCTTTATTTAGGTGCTTTTTTATCGTGGTCGACAACTCTCTACAGAAAATTATCTATGCTACTACGCTCTTTACCAATGATTTCTTTATCTAACCACTTCTGGTCTCGACTCGAGAAAATTATCAAACTATCTTCGTCTTCTTCCATTATTAACTTGGCATGTATTTTCAATTCTTTCAACTTCACCTCTGTTATTTCGCCTTCAAAAACAGAATTCTGTATCCAATTTAAATATTTCCGACAAAGTTTAAGCATCTTATTTACTCTTTTCTGTCCACAATCATATACCAATATCACATACATCTTACCACCACATTTTAAATGGTTTATACTCTTCCATACCTAATAGGTGTTTGCTCAATTTGTAACACTCCAACTTAATCAGGTGCTTATAACTCACACTTCGGTTCAAGGTTCTATGCTGAATGGTTTCATTCAAACGTTCTTCAAATGCCTTAACGAAAATCTTTTTGCCCGATTCATTCAGCAAACATTTATTCAATTTTTTATCAAAATGTTTTTCTTGCAATTCTTTTTTGTTTAGCACTTTAAAAATTACCCTATCCACCAACAAAGGTTTAAATATCTCAGAAATATCCAATGACAAAGAGTAACGACGTTCACCTGGTGTATGCAAGTAACTGATAGTCGGATTGAGTTGTGTTTGATGGATTGCCCGCAAACATTGACTGTAACACATCATGTTGCCAAACGAGATTAACGCATTTACCTCGTTGCTTGGTGGTTGTTTGCTTCTATTTCCCATTTCAAAATCATTCAAAATTAAATCAAAAGCTTCGTAATACGACATACGGATATTCCCTTCCAGCCCCATCAACTCATCTACTGCGGTTGTTTTGTCAATCACACTCGCATATTGTTCTATCTTGGCAATAATAGCCTCTACATCCCTACCCCTTTTGTTATAGTATTTCAGGTTTTTAACCATATTAAAAGCAGCTCCCTCAATAAACTTACGGGCTATAATGATGCGTTTCTTTTTATCTTGGTAATAAGCTGTCTGAGACAACAACATTCTGCCCGAAAGCAGAAAATCCTTGGGCATAAACGAACCCGTATAGTTTTCGTAATAATCAAAAAAATGCACGGCAATATCATTCTGTCCCAAAAAATTATACAACGAACTTTTGGCAGACAACGAACCGAACACATACAAATCGCTGATGTTTTCCACAGGTAGGTAACGTGGCTGAGCCTCGTGTTCAATACCATTGGCATCTTCTTCTATGGGCGTAAATTTAAGCGTGTTGTCTTTACGATCCAAATGTCCCGGATTAAATAAGTAGTATGTTTTTTTCATAAGGTAAATTGTCTGAACTGGGAAAATGTCTGAACTGTGATTATATGGGATTTAAAGATTAACAGGATTATTATAACACATACTAAAATCCATATAATCTGTTTAATCCTACAAATCCTCGTTCAGACTATGGTTTATATTTTTTATTTGTTAATCGCTTAAATTCCATACTATTTGCTCCAAAATTAATCAACATACCTATTTCTAAATTATAAGCCTCTAAATAATTCATTGCCTGAGCCAAATGCACATTCTCTGTTTTAATAGTAGCTTTAATTTCTACGCTGATTACTTTTTCCACTAAAAAATCGACCCGTCGCGTCCCAATTTGAATTCCATCGTAAAAAATAGGCATTTCAAACTCACGATCGAATACAAGCCCGTTTTTGCACATCTCAATTTCCAGTGCCCGCTGATAAATCACCTCCTGAAAACCATTGCCCAAAACAGTATGTACCCTAAAAGCACATTTGAGTATTTTTTCCGTTATATCTGCATATTTCATTTCCATACTTTATACCATATCTTCTTCATCCTTTAATCCTAAAAATCGTGGTTCAGACATTATTCCCCCACATAGCAAAAATCGTAATAACTGCAATTTTTACACAGCCTGGCATGTATTACTGGTGGACAAGTTTCTGCATGAATAATTTCTTCAATCTCCTTTTCCATCTTTGTAATGACTTCTCTATCATCATCATTCAACGTTACTGTTTCAGTTTGCCTAAGCGTAGGATATTCCAGTACGCCCGTTACCCCTTCAATACCATTACGTTCCAGTACAAACATATAATATTTGAGTTGCCAATGGTGAGCCTCTTCTACCTTATCTGATTTTTTTATCTCATGGATTACCTTGTTGCGAGCATCATAATAATCAAGTTTTATACCGTCTATCTCCAACTCCTCGTAACGCTCAGACCTCTGCGGATAAGACGTTTCGTGTATGAGTTTGCCTTCGGATACTAAATCTGATGTATGTTCAAAACGAATCCCATTTGCATGTAACCAACATTCTCGTTTACAAACATTATATAGATTTATCAAAGTGGCGTTGATGTGCATAGTTATATCATATTTTGGTCATCAGGTTCTAATGATAGGCCGTAAGATTCGTCATATTTCATATCCAATAAATAAATATCAGAATCATTTAATTTTTTACTGGCATATTTTCTTGCAATATGAAGAGGAACTTTTATAATGTATTTTCTCAATAAGTCATAATCATTATTAGCTATACATTCGTCAAAATTATACAACTGATAATGCCTTAATAAAACAGCTTCAACAGTGATATAATCACTTTTGCGGGAACTAATTTGATGCAATTTAGCCTCATCAACATTCAAGGTATAAATATCTTTTAGAAAATCTGACCATATTAAAGGGATTAACTCTTTCGCATCATTTAGCTCTTTGAAATAACCATCTCCTAAATTTTCTTTTGTATAAATTATATCAACAAGATTCTTTAAATTTTTTTCCGTAATGTTCCCTTTTTGCTCATTTGCTATGCTACTTAAATTAGAATAAGTCAATGATAAAATTTCAGGCAAAGTTTTATATACATATTTTCTGCTTTTCTCAGATTCGTGAGTAATTACAACTTTAGCAAATCGCATATCTGGAAGACGTTCTTGAATTTTGCCTTTACGATTCACTCTTCCCAAACGTTGAATAATTGCATCAATTGGGGCATTTTCGGTATAAAGCACATCAAAATCAATATCCAAACTTACTTCGACAATTTGTGTGCAAATAGCAACAAAGCCATTATCTCTTGATTTCAGACCTTCCAATAAATCCTCCTTATTCTTTTTATCTTGCAAAATGAATTGGGAATGATAAAGCATTCGATTCTCTAAAGGAATATCTTCATCCAAAAGATCAAAAATTTCACGAGCCTTGGCAATTGTATTACAAACAACAAGAACATTTCTTTTGGCTTTGTAATCTTTGATAATATCGTTGACGCATTGTTCTATCAAACAATCACAAACTTCTATCTTATGGCGTTGTTTGCTATCAAATTTTTCCTCTTTTATCAATTCATAATCCGGCAATACTTTTTCCAATTCCTGTTTTAATACTTCTGGTAAAGAGGCACTCATAATTGCAAATTGTGTATTATAAGGAATGATATTCTCAATCACTTTTAGTAACAGACCAAAAGTATAAGCGTCGTAAATATGAATTTCGTCGATAATAATTTTTGCATTAAAACTTGCAGCACCAGTAAGTACCCAGTTTCCCCAATTAAAAAAGCTATATATCAGTTGGTCGATAGTAGCAACAGTAACCGGTTTGAAAAAAGTACGATTATATAAATAGTGACTTCGTAAAGCTTCGGATTCAATATCCTCTTCTTTTTCTCTTAAAACATATTCTGCCATACCGTGTGATAATCCAACATTCTCTCTCCCTCCAAAAAAGAAACACATACGATCCCACATCTTATTGGTTGTTACCATTGTCGGCAGTAAAAATATTATTTTTTGCTTGTCACTATTTTGAGTCGCCCATAGAACAGACGCTTCTGTTTTTCCTTGTCCCGTTGGAATTTGAACAAAAATATTTTTTGAACCAGATCTTGCGGCATGTAACTGAAATGATTCCCAATTTACAAAATGGGGCACTTTAAGCCTCATTTTATTCGTAATGGATTCATTATCTTCATTAGTAGAATATTGATACGTTGAGGTGTTTGACGAAGCTAACCAGTCACAATAATGCAATACCGACTTAAAAAGCAAAAATAAATTGCGAATAATATCTGTTTTATCATATCTGTATGAACCAACATAATATAAAATTTCATCGGAGAAGATAAAATATGGATTCTCTTTAAACGGATTCTCGTTGACTTTTAAAGGTTGCCAGTCTGGGATTTTTAATTTAATTGCCTGCTGGTTAATATTCTGATAAAAAATTTCAAAATAGTTTTCATTCGCAAATTCAATTTTCATTCTTTGATAATCCTGAAATAAGGATTGCTTTAGTTTGCTATGATGACTTGCTATTGCAAGAATCTCAGGAAAGTAAGGATTGTTATCGACTATTTTTATCGGCTTGTCTTTTATTTCTTCATAAATAAAAAGAACTGAAGTTAACGCATGAGACTCTAATGCATGAGATTTTATTCTCCTGACTTTATCCTGAAAACGTTCAGTAGCTTTTCCAATATCGTGTAAAGCAACCATTATAAAAAGCCGTTTGATTAAATCTGATTTTGAAATGGAATAATGCTCTGAAATTTTAGCTATCAGAACATCATTCCAATCCAAAACTTTAGGAAACCAGAATAAACAATCGTTAGTATGCTCTATCAAAGTTTTCTCAGGATTACTTTTCCCCAATATCTCAGTGTATTTCATGGTCTAAAAAATCTGGAATGAACCATTTAGCTCTTCATCATAAAAGCCTTTACCATCTTTGAGTTTAACAGGTAAATTGAAAATAAAAGAAAATGTTTGAAATTCGGATGCTTCTCTTGCTCCGCTATCATTATTATATGAGAAAGTTACTGGTAATTTCACTGACTTGGGAGCTTCATCTAATAAATTACCTGAAATATTGTCTGATTTAAAAACAATGTCGTATGGTGTTGTTGTGAAATCAATTGGTAAAACGGTATTAAAAAAACTAATATCCGTTATTTCATCCAAGTCAATTTGGTTTATCTCTTGTACCAATATTAATTCATCTTCTCTACCTAATGAAAGTGCCCATTCGGGATTTTGTATTTTAGCAGATACTAATTCAAAATCCTTCTCATTTTCAAAATGGAGATACAAGGTAAATTCGGACGCATATAGCAATTCCCGAACAATTACAGCAGTTTTATATGGTGCAGATTCTGTCCCATTTTTATATGCTGTGATTTGTTTGCTTTCGTATTTCCTTATTTGCCACAAATCATTTGCCTTGCCATTGCTTTTACCTACAATTCCCATTTGAAAACGATTGTTTTGCAACCATTCTTTATTAACGCTTTCTGGAGAAATACCCAACGCACTGCCAATCATTCCTGCTACTGTAGTTTTAGGAGGAAGAGGTAGTGTTTTGTGATAGGTATGGAAGTCCGGCTGCCGAAATGAATTTAGGCAACCGGAACATTTGATCCGTATAAACTTCATGGTTTAAAAGTTTAATTTATTGATATATTCAATAGCACTATTAAATGTGGTTTGAATATCCTTTATCTCTGATAACTTTATAATCTCATCATCGTTTTTGAAGATACCGGATTGGACACCTAACAATTGCTTTTCAATAATCGTTGAATTTCCAGTAAGTACTTCGTTTATTGCTTTTGTATTTAGTTCTTCATTTTCTGAAACCGTCAGCGTTTCAAGGAAAATAGGTGATTTGGAATTTTGAAAAGTGATAGCTAAAAATTTTGGCGACATATCAGTTAATAAGCGGGATTGTTTTCCTCCTCCCCAAATATGCGAAAGGGCTTTCACCAAATAATTCACGCGTTCCCGTTTTTGCTCTGGTGTTAATGGTGGTATTTTCCCTTTGTTGGCTTTTGCCAGCTCAAAATCTTGAAAAACACCTAAACGATCAAGTTCCACAAGTATATTTATCCGAAAATAATTATAATAAATTTCGGTCTCAAAGATGTTTCCTCCGGCAGATACATCGCCACCTGTTTCTTCCTTGGATTTAGTACCCAAATCACGATCATTGCGAAAAGGGAAAAGTCCAATAGCTGCAGAAGTACGAACGACAGCTGTGCGACGGCGATTTTCTCCAGATGATGCAATCATATACCCTAATAAATCATCATCTAAGTATAGATTGGGCTCACCCGAAGTGAAGTCAACGCCAGCTTTTTTTTCAGCTTGTTTAACCTCAGATAACTTATCCGCCAACCCCAATTCTTTCCACGCTTTACGAATTTGATATTTCATACTTTGCCCAGAAATATAAGGTATTTGTGTTCCATTGGGCAATGTGATTTTCTTTACAGTACTGACATTTCCTTCTGTCCAACTGCCATTGATACTTCCTAAAGAAGTTTTAAAAATATACGCAATGTTTACGCAATTAATTTTTTGATTCGATTCCATATTAATTATTTTTAATGTTATTGTTTTTCAGACTCTTTTTTCTTTTCTATTAAAAAGCTATTCATCGAGAAAATGCTAACTAATGACTTATATTCCTCCCAATCTTTATCAAGCATAAGGAAGAAATCTTCATAGTTTTTCGTTTTAAATTCCAAGGGAATCTTTTCACTATTCAAAATCCTAAATTGAATAAGTTCTAATACTTTTAAAAATTCCGTTCTGCTTTTAGAATTTCTTAATAAGTAAAGAGAACTCTTATCATTTTCTTTTTCGGCATAAATGCCAATGTTTATGCCAATACTTTGGCATATTTTGACCATTTCTTGTTTCATTTTTTTCTGTGTTTTTAAATTATATATTTCAATGATTTTATCTAAAAATATAATGCCCCCTTTATCTTCTTTTATCTTCACTTCAGCCATAAACCATTCGACTGTATTAAGAATACTTCGAAACGAAAGTATATCCGAACATAAGCGGTTACGCCACGTTGTATCATACTTTCCACTATCCAATCGTTTGTTGAAATAGCGAACGAAATTCAAAAATGGTTCACGGTAACTTCGTTCATCAGTTCCATTGTCGTCAAAACAATCGAATAATTCGAATAGTGAATTCAAAGAGGTATATTCTTTTACGTCCCGAAAGATATTTCCATCCTTTGATAGTGTAAATACACTTTTCTTTAAAAGAATTCCCCTTCGCTTGTCTCTATCAATACGTTGCTTTACCTGAGCGTAAACGGAAAGTAAAAAGTTGAAAAAACTTTCTGATTCATATTGAGTCCCTGTAATTTGTGTTTCGAAACTGCAAAAATCAGACTTGGTAAAATTATCGATGTCTTTAATGATGGTATTTTGAAAGTATTCAAGGTCTTTCAAACTATTATCATACAATACAAAATAATGAGCATCCTTAATCTTGCCTTTTTCATTTAGTTGAACTAAAAAGTTAAGATTATAAAAGGAAAAAAGTGAAATAAAACTATACAAAGATGATATATTGGGTTTTAACTTCATTTGTGAAGCAAAATTTATTTCTCCGGTCATACTTGTAAGAAATGGATAGTTTATTCCATTTATTTTGTCTACTTTTTTATAGTATTTTCCACTAAAATTACATAGTTTATCACCATCTTTAAAGTAATCATTTGAAAAATATTTCCCAATATCATATTTGGGTGGAGCATTCAAATATCCTTTATTGGTTAATTTTATCTTTTTGTCTTCAATTAATATTGAAGAGCCTTCTTCCTTGAATTTTAAAAAATTTTCATATTCATTCGAAGTCATATATCTTCCTTTCGCACCTAAATCACTTTTTTTTGAATTAGGTGTACAAACTGCACCTTCTTCTGGTTTTCCAGTTTTTCCTTCAAAAAAAGGTTTTAAGTGCATTTTAAAATCTGTTTTACGATAAATTTCAAATCGCTCTTCTTTCAATATCCAACCAAAATTTTTCGTTTGAATTAAATAATGCTTTACGACTGCTTCTTTGGCATGATTTAATATTTCCTCAACATTTTTCCCATTGTTGTTTTCAGATGAGACAGAGAATGTTGTAGCATCTAATTCCACATTGTAATCAGCTTCCCTCAATATTTTGTATAATCCAACGATACCGTTGTCTATCCAAAAATTCCCAGTCTTTTCAATTGTTATTTCCGTCATAATATTTTGGTTGATACAAGTTTATATTTTTAAAAGTTTTTTATTTTTTCCATCATTCCAAACCCCATACTATTCTTCTCGCCCAAGCCACATTCGTAGGCAATTCGAAGTAATCTATTATCAGCTTTGAGTAAAAAATTACAATGATACGCCTTTACCTTTGTTTGTTGCAAGGTGCCCACTTTCATGGTCAGTAACTTTGATTTGGGTTCGGATAGACACTTCCATTCAAACTCGGTACTACCTGTGTATTTTTGTTGATAAAACGCTTCGTATTTACGTATCAAATTAGTTACAATGGTTTGACCTGCTAACTCCTCATTTGGGGCATAATAATGAAGTTTTCCTTCGTCCGTTTTGGTTGATAAACACATTGGCGATAGTGTACGCCCCCGTAACTCTCCGTTAAACTCAGCCATAGGCAGTGCTTGCACTTGCATAACAGTAAATTGAACTCTTGAATGAACATCACCAATAGCAAAAACTTGTTCTGAAAATACACCTTTTATAAATTCTTCAGTACTCCGTTCGGGCAAAAAACTTATTTGTAAAAAAGCTTCGTCACTCTGTAACAACAATCTGCCTTTTTTGGTATCAATGCCAATATTATCAACTAACAAATTAGAAAAAGAAAACAAGCGAAACTGTTTTCCTTCTAACGAAAACCCATTTTCGTGCAACCAATTTGCGTATTGCTCGTTTCCTTTAGCTATTGAATGGTAAAT
>JAAYPI010000123.1 GCA_012519885.1 Bacteroidales bacterium | reverse complement strand
ATTTGTTGGATTTTAAAATACCTCCTAAGTATGCAAATAATTCGTTTTCGACATCCGCTTTTATTAAGTCTTGATTGTGTTTAGTATGAAAAACTATATGCGTGTATAGTTTTGAAAGTGATTGCGACATGTTTTTTTGTTTTATGTTGCCCTTTCAGGGCGTAGATTTGTATGTTTTGTTTTCTTATCCCAAGGCGATGCCGTTGGGTTAATGTTATGTTGCCCTTTCAGGGCGTTGCTGTATCACATTGGTTTTCGGTCATAAGTATTATCAGCTTATATGTCTCGTTTTTCTTATCCCAAGGCGATGACATTGGGTAGATGTTATAATGCCCTTTCAGGGCGTTGCTGTGTATAATTGGCTGAAAGCCATATATATCATCAGCCTATGGCAACGCCATAGGTTTATAATCATCCCACATCAATTCCCCCTGCAAAGTTAAAAAAGATTTCCAAATACGGATTACATGAGAGTTAGAAAATACAAAGCTTGAAAGTGTATACAGGAAGATTTTAGTTTTTAAGTCGTTGCTATCCAATCAGCCAAAAGCAAAAAAGAGAAGAAACGTGTGTTTCTTCTCTTCCTGAGTTGCGGGGATTCGACTCGAACGAATGACCTTTGGGTTATGAGCCCAACGAGCTACCAACTGCTCCACCCCGCGATATATTTTTTAGCTATAAAGATGTTTTCTCCAATTGGACTACAAAGATAGTGCGTTCATTTGTGTTATCCAAATTATTTGGGATATATTTTTGTTTAAAATTGTTTTGTTGGAAAAAGGTATCCTAATTTTTGCTAAAAGTTCTCTTTCATGCGTGTTTTATGTTTTTTACATGTTTTATGTTTAAAAAAATGCTATTTTTGTGTGGTAAAAAATGGAGTGTCAGTATCCATATTTTTGTGCATGCCGATGAAAAAAAAAATAGGGAATTTTTTTAAAAAAATACGGATTAAGTATAAACTTTCTGTTCTTAATGAGAATACATTAGAGGAGGAGTACCGTTTTAGGTTGTCTGCATTGAGCTTATTTACCCTTTTTATGGGGCTTACATTGATAACGTTTACCCTGTTTTCTATCCTTATTCTTACTACTCCGCTTAAACGTTTGTTACCTGATAATACCGATAGAAAAGTGCGTAACGAGGTTGTGTTGAGTGCTTTGAGGGTCGATTCGTTGGCTGATGAGCTTAATAAAAGCCAGCAATATTTAGCCGTTATCAGAGAGATAGTGGCAGGCGATGTGCCTATTGATACAACACATAGCACTGAGTCGTTGATATCAAGTAGGATAGATGAAAAATTTATTGAAAAATCGGATGCCGAAAAAGCCTTTGCTGAGCAATACGAACAGGAAGAAAAATACAATATTATTAATCCGTTGACACAACAACAAAATACAAATTTGGTGTTTTTTACTCCTGTAAAAGGCATTATTAGGGAGCCATTTCAACCTCGTATAAATAATCATTTTGGTATTTCCATTGTAGTAAATCAAAGCAAAAGTGTCTCTTCTATTTACAAGGGGACGGTTATCCTGACTGGTTATGATGTAAATAATGGTTATTTTATACAGGTTTTGCATCCTCAAAATTTTATATCTATCTACAAACAGGCAACCGTAATTCTGAAAAAAGAAGGGGATTTAGTTAAAACGGGAGAAGTGATTGCATTAGTCGATGCTCAAGGCAATAAACCTCCAGTGTTGCAATTTGAATTGTGGTATGAGGGAAGGGCTCAGGATCCGCAAGATTATATCATTTTTGAATAAACTGTTGACAACCGAATGAATAAAAAACAAATAGCGATACTTGGTTCTACTGGCTCTATAGGTACGCAAGCTTTAGAGGTTATTGCTGCTCATCCAGATAAGTTTGAGGTATATGCCATTACGGCAAATAATAGTGTGGAATTGCTAATTGAGCAAGCAGTTCGTTTTCAACCCGAAATGGTGATTATTGCCAATGAACAGTATTATGCATATATAAAAAAAGCCTTAGAAAATTATCCGATAAAGGTGTATGCCGGAGTAAAAGCTATTTGCGAAATGGTAGAGTTACCGTCGGTTGATGTGGTACTTACAGCGATGGTAGGATACGCGGGCTTATTGCCTACAATTCATGCTGTAAAAGCGGGCAAACGTATAGCTTTAGCCAACAAAGAAACCTTGGTGGTAGCTGGCGAGATTATCTGCGATTTGGCACAACAATACCGTTCGGCAATTATCCCAGTCGATTCGGAGCACTCAGCCATTTTTCAATGTTTGATTGGCGAACAAAATGCTTCTGTCGAAAAAATAATACTGACCGCTTCGGGTGGTCCTTTTCGCCAAAAAACGTACGATGAATTGCGCCAAGTATCTACCCGTGATGCATTGAAACATCCTAATTGGGAGATGGGTGCAAAAATTACCATCGACTCTGCCAGTTTGATGAACAAAGGTTTTGAGGTAATAGAAGCTAAATGGTTGTTTGGCTTAAAGCCTTCGCAGATTGAGGTATTGATTCATCCGCAGTCCATCATTCATTCGATGGTTCAGTTTGTTGATGGTTCAGTGAAAGCCCAGATCGGTTTGCCAGATATGAAACTGCCTATTCAGTATGCTTTTGCTTTTCCGCAACGCATAGAAAATAACTATCCACGTTTGGATTTTACTCAATATGCACGTTTTGATTTTCAGCAACCAGACACAAGTAAGTTTCGTAATTTGGCTTTTGCTTATGATGCCATGGAAAAAGGCGGAACCATGCCTTGCGTATTGAATGCTGCCAACGAAGTGGTAGTAGCTGCATTTTTGGAAGAAAAAATAGGCTTTTTACGCATGAGTGATATAATAGAAAAAACCATGCAAACAGCTAGTTGGATTGCAAAACCGACTTATGAAGATTATGTATTAGCCGATAAACAAGCTCGGGAGTTAACCTTAGCACAATTTTAACAAACAATGGATATATTAATTAAGGTATTACAATTATTGGCGAGTTTATCAATTTTGGTATTGATACACGAAATGGGACATTTTTTAGCTGCCAAGCTTTTTAAAGTAAGGGTAGAAAAGTTTTACCTTTTTTTCAATCCGTGGTTTACTCCAATAAAATTTAAACCCAAAAATAGTGAAACAGAATACGGTATAGGCTGGTTGCCCTTGGGTGGATATGTAAAATTAGCTGGTATGGTTGATGAATCGATGGATACCAATCAATTAAACCAGCCAGTGCAAGATTGGGAGTTTCGCTCCAAACCAGCTTGGCAACGTTTAATCATTATGGCGGCTGGTGTTATCATGAATTTCGTATTAGCGATAGCTATTTATGCAGCTACCTTGTTTTATTATGGGGAGGAATATGTGCCTTTGCATAAGGTAAGTTTGGGTATGTCGTTTTCAGAAGTTGCCAAAAAACAAGGTTTTCAGGATGGCGATATATTGATAGCGGCTGATGGCAAAACATTAAAACGTTTAGATGAAGATAATTTCCGTAACATACTCAATGCCAAGCAAGTATTGGTAAATAGGGCTGGCGATTTGACTATGGTGCAATTGACTGAAGATTTTCCACAACAACTTATCGCTTCCAACGAAGGATTTACTTCGTATCGTATACCTTTTGTGGTGAGAGAAGTAATGCCCGAAACACCCGCTTTTGGTGCTGGTTTGCAAAAGGGGGATAGTGTGGTGTCAGTGAATGATGATGTGCTTTGTACACAAGATGAGTTTTCAAACGTATTTCTAGCCAATAAAAATACCCAAATTATGATTGGGTTCTATCGTCATGGTGATTTTCTCTCTACGTATATTACACCTGATTCTGCTGGCATGATTGGGGTGTATCTTACTCCATTTTATGAGGTGTATCCAACTACCAAGGTTACGTATGGTGTGCTGAAGTCTATCCCTGCGGGAATTAAAAAAGGGGTGAAGAAATTTACAGGATATGCTAGCGATATGAAGCATCTAATGAGCAAGCAAGGTGCTGAAAGTATAGGTGGATTTGGTTCCATTACTCAGTTGTTCCCTCCGTTTTTTTCGTTTGAGATATTTTTGGAAATAACGGCATATCTGTCTGTTATATTGGCGTTTATGAATATATTACCTATACCAGCTTTAGATGGTGGGCATATTGCATTCTTAACTTACGAAGTGATAACACGCCGTAAAGTGAGCCAAGAGGTAATGATGACAGCACAAAAAATTGGCTTGTTGTTGTTGCTATTCTTGCTGTTTTATGCCAATGGAATGGATGTGGTTAGGGCTTTCTTTAGGTAAAATGCCTTAAATCTTATTTCACACAATGCAAAGCTCCAAAAAAGTGGGGTACATGAAATTGTGGTTTTGGGCTTACGATGGATTTCCACGATAGGTAATGAGGTTCTTGCAATTTATCTCCACATTTGTAAAAATTTGCCCAAATAGTATTTTTATACCAATCACTCTTATTGAACAATGGAGCAGGTATGGCAATGCCTAATTGCCAATGGGTGTTATACACATTGAGAGGTGTAAATTTTTCAAAACTCGTCAGGGTTTCAATTGCAGCTAATTGTTTGTCAGTAAATGCAATTTTGTTTGTGCCATCGCAGTTGCGACAACATACATGCATAGAGCCAATGGCATTGAATTCAAAATTGTAGTAGGTGTTACGGTTGTCGAAAGATACAAAAAATTCCACACAACTATCTTGCGATACGTTTCCATGCAGTGCGGTTTCTTGTGCCAAGGTGTGTTTTTCTTCTACCTTAAACAGTAGGTATATATAGTCTTCGTTCCAACCAATATGTACTTTGCAAGTAGGCTTGTATGGGAAATTCTCCCAATTAATTTGATTGATGTTGTACGGGGTAGTTTTTTCTACTAACAAAAGTGTATTTGCAAGATTGTTACTTGGCTCTACATATACAACTATATCCTCCATAGATATCAATACAATTATTTATTTTTTCTTTTTTCTGTTGGCAATTTTATCTCCCTTTGTTTTGGGCTTTTTGTATTTTTTTGCCAACTCTCTGCGGTACGAACCTCCTAAATTTACTTTTTTGTTCTTTTCTTTTTTCTCGTGAAAGGCAGGATTTTTTTTTTCTATCGGTTTTCGTTTTTGAGCAATGCTATTTTCTTCTTTAGGTTGCTCGTCTGGAGTAAGTCTTTTTGAAAGTTGAACTTTTGAAGGAAAGGATTTCTCCGTAATTGTGATTCCCATCAGGTTTTCGATAGCCTCTTTGTAAACAATTTCTGTTGGACTATAAAATAATATTGACTTTCCTTTGGCTTTTGCACGTCCTGTTCGTCCTATGCGATGGATATAATTTTCGGGATATTTAGGTGTGTCAAAGCTGATAACATGACTCAGTTTATCTAAATCCAAGCCACGAGCCATTACATCAGATGCTATCATAATACGAAATTCGCCATTGTCAAATTGCTCTAATGAACGTAAACGGTAGTTTTGGCTTTTGTTGGCATGTATTACACCAATTTCGTCCATAAATTCTTCTTCTAATTCTTTGAAAAGCCTATCGGCAGCGACTTTTGTACTGACAAATACCAACACTTTCGTAAACACATTTCTATTGTCGAGTAGGTAGGCTAGTAAATTGGCTTTGGTATAAAAGTTTTTTACAGGATAGCACGTTTGTTCGATGTTATCAAGGGGCGTACCACTAATAGCAACAGTAATGCGTTCGGGTATGGTAAAAAAATCATCTAACAAAGCATCTACTTCTTCCGTCATAGTAGCCGAAAACATAATGTTTTGTCGTTTTTGAGGCATTAGTTCAAACAAATTGGTGAGTTGCGGACGAAAACCTAAATCTAACATTACATCTACTTCGTCTATCACTAATTTAGCTATCGACTTGAGTTGTATGGCACGTATCATCACTAAATCGTACAGTCGACCAGGCGTTGCTACAACAATATCCATTCCTTGAAGTGCTGCTTGTTGTTGTGTCGCCATATTTACTCCACCATAAACACCCAATACACGTACATTCATATAGGCGGTAATTTGTTTAATGGTATCTACCACTTGCACAACAAGTTCGCGTGTGGGTACCATTATCAAAATGCGGGGATTAGCTTGTTTAGAGAACCCTAAATCTCGCAAAATTGGCAATAGATAAGCCAATGTTTTACCTGTTCCTGTTTGTGCAATACCTACCATATCTTTGCCCGAGCGAATTACCGAAAAAGCTTCGGTTTGTATCTGTGTAGGTTCAATTAACCCCATATCAGCAATAGCGTTACGCAATGGGGTGGTCAGTTCGAGTTGGTCAAAGGTATTCATAGGTATAAAAAATGCGTTATGCAAATTGGAAATCGGTGCAAAGGTACAAAAAAAAACATAAAGTTTGAGGATAAGCTTTTTCGATACACCGTAAAGGAGTAAGCTATCTCTCCACCACCATAGTTTCTATAGCATTAAAAATGGCAAAAAGTTCGTCTTTTGTAGTGGCACGCAACATAGCAATGCGGGTGTCTTTAAAGTTTGGGATTCCTTTGAATAAGGGTGTGGCAGCTAAATGCCTACGGATATGTAAAATACCTCTACGTTCGTCCAGCCAATCGATGCTTCGCTCTACCTGGTCTTTGAGTATGCTAAGTTGTTCAGCAAATGGGATTTGTGGTATATGTTCGCCTGTTTGTAGATAGTGTCTTATTTCTTGAAAAATCCAAGGTTTGCCAATGCACGCACGTCCTACCATAACCGCATCTACACCGTATTTATCAAAACACTCTTTTGCCCTTTCTGGGGTAGTTACATCACCATTACCAATAATGGGGATATGCATGCGGGGGTTGTTTTTCACTTCGCCAATTAGTTGCCAGTCGGCATTACCTGTGTACATTTGTGCCCGTGTGCGTCCATGAATGGTGAGTGCTGCTATGCCACAATCTTGTAATTGCTCTGCCAATTCTACAATAATACGGCTACTATCGTCCCACCCAAGGCGAGTTTTTACAGTTACAGGAATAGATACTGCATTGACAACACTTTTGGTAATTGCCAACATTTTCGGAATATCACGTAGCAAACCTGCACCTGCTCCTTTGCCTGCCACTTTCTTTACTGGACAACCAAAATTCAGATCAATAATTTCGGGTTGTGCTGTTTCAGCTATACGTGCAGCCTCTGCCATAGCGTCGGGTTCTCTGCCGTATAGTTGAATAGCCACTGGTCTTTCGTCTTGGCTGATGTGCAATTTTTGTTCTGTTCGTTGCACATTGCGTATCAACGCATCAGCCGATATAAATTCGGTATATACCATGTCTGCACCATATTGCTTACATAACAACCTAAAGCTAGGGTTGGTAACATCCTCCATAGGTGCCAAAAATAAGGGATAAGGAGGAAATTCTACGTTAGCAATTTTCATGGTGTACAAATAAATGGATTACAAACCAAATGCTTTTTTTATCGTGTCAACCTTATCAAGTTTTTCCCAAGTAAATAGTTCTACTGTTTGGCTGATTTTCTTGCCACCAGATATTTCAAATTCTTTCGTTATGGTGCGTGGTGTGCGTCCCATGTGTCCGTAAGCTGCAGTTTCTTGGTATATGGGGTTGCGTAAAGCTAACATGTGTTCAATTTTTGCTGGTCGTAGGTCAAAGATTGTTTCAATAATGCTCGCTATTTCGGCATCTGATTTGTTTACTTTGGCTGAACCATACGTGTTTACATAAATATTCATAGGTTTTGCTACACCAATGGCATAAGCAACTTGTACCAAAATTTCGTCGGCAATGCCAGCTGCCACAAGGTTTTTGGCAATATAGCGTGTAGCATAGGCAGCAGAGCGGTCAACTTTTGAGGGGTCCTTTCCAGAAAAAGCACCACCACCATGTGCTCCTTTGCCACCGTATGTATCTACGATAATTTTTCTACCTGTTAAACCTGTATCACCGTGTGGACCGCCAATTACGAATTTACCTGTTGGATTCACATGCAACACAATATTGTTGTGAAATAATGAGGCATATTGTTCGTCTTTGGCAATAACGCGTGGAAGTAAAATATTTTTCACATCATTATAGATGGTTTCTAACATTTGTTTGTCCGCTTCTTCTTGTGTAAGTGTATCGGTTGGTGTTAAAAAATCATCGTGTTGAGTAGATACAACAATGGTATGTATGCGTTTTGGTTTATGGTCGTCACCGTATTCAATAGTAACTTGCGATTTAGCATCTGGACGCAAGTATGTCATTACTTTACCTTCTTTGCGTATAGCTGCTAATTCTTTGAGCAAGGCGTGAGATAAATCCAATGCTATCGGCATCAGGTTTTTTGTTTCGTTGCAGGCATAACCAAACATTAATCCTTGGTCTCCTGCACCTTGATCGTCAGGATTGGTTCTTTCTACGCCTCTATTGATATCAGGCGATTGTTCGTGAATAGCACTTAATACACCACACGAATCGGCATCAAACATGTATTCGCTTTTGGTGTAGCCAATACGTTTAACCACATTGCGTGCTGTTTTTTGTAAATCTACATACGCTTCTGATTTTACTTCACCAGCCAAAATAATTTGTCCAGTTGTAACTAAGGTTTCGCATGCTACTTTTGAAGACGCATCTTGTGCTAAAAATTGATCGAGCAGTGCGTCAGAAATTTGGTCGGCAACCTTGTCTGGATGCCCTTCAGAAACTGATTCTGATGAAAATAAATACCCCATAATACTTTAATTATTAGTTTGTTATAAAATAATAAAAGTGATTTGAGTTTTGGATATCGAAAAAGGCAGAAAAGTATGTTTTTTGTTTTAGCATTTTTTTCTGTGGTTGCAAGCTATCCAAATCCATCCACTTTGATGGTGCAAAGGTAGAAGTTATTTTTTATTTTTCAACTACCGTTCGTATGTTTTTTATTAGTTTAACATATCCCGCTCTTTGCATAGGCGAGTGTCGGAAATCCTGTTTAAACTTCTTTTTATCCAGCGTTAACCAATCTTGGTCGCTATAATACACATAGGGCATTGTGGGAGAATCCTTTTTTTCTTTCGCCACAATTTTAGCATTCCATGGGCATATATCTTGGCAAATATCACACCCGAAAATATAACCCTTGAGTTGTTGGGCGATAGAGGAAGGGATCTCATTTTTACTTTCTATCGTGTGGTACGAAATACATTTATTGGCATCTAGTTCTCGTGGAGCTATTAAGGCTTGCGTAGGACATGCTTGTAAACAACGTGTACATGTGCCACAATGGTCGTGCGTGTAGGGTGTGTCGTACACCAATTCGTGTTCGGTAAATATTTCTCCAATAAACACATACGATCCTAATTGAGGATGAATGAAACACCCATTTTTACCAATCCAACCCAGTCCAGCTAGTTGTGCCCAACGTCTTTCTAATACGGGAGCCGAGTCGGTAAACCAACGTTGAATATCAGCATTTTCTGTTGGTAATAGTGATGCTAATTGCTGTAGCTTAGATTTGATAACATAATGATAATCAGGAGTATAAGCATATTTTGCTATTTTGTATTGCTGACTGGCTTGTTGGGTAGTAGGTAAATAGTGATACAAAACTACAATCACCGAACGTGTATTTTCGAGCAATGAGGCTGGGTTTACTCTTTTTTCAAGATGTGTATGCATGTACTTCATTGAGGCGGCATAGCCTTTGTTTAGCCACTTGATGAGATACTCTTTGTCTTGCTCTAATAATTGAGAAGGAGCAATTCCCACCGCATCAAAGCCCAATGTAAGAGCCTGTTGTTTGATGGTTTCAGTGAGTTGTTGCTTGTTCATAACCATTACAACATATTATTTGTTTTAAACCAATTGATGCAATCGGTAATTGCTTTTTCAATAGACGTTTGTGGCATTTGTAGTGCGTGTATGGCTTTTTCTGTAGTGTACCATTCTCTTGTACACAATATACGCATATTGGTGAATGAAACGGGTGTTTTAATTCCGAATTTTCTACAAAGTGAACCAATGATACCTACAGCATATAACAGACTGTTGGGTAAGGTGATAACGCTTATGTTGTAGCCTTGTGTTTGAGCCATTGTTTTATAAAAATCGGCAAAAGAAAGATTGTATCCACCAGTAAGAATTTTTTCTCCTATCATAGTTGAATTGAGTGCATTTACAATGGCATTTGCCACATCGCTTGCTGCCACAAAATTTTTACCTCCTTTGGGGGCAAATACAATCCGTTTACCATAATTCATGGTAATTATTTGTCCTGAACTTGGCTTGCTATCATACGCACCAATCATAAAAGTAGGATTAATGATGAGGACATTTGCACTACTTGCTAAGGCTTTTTCTTCTGCCAACAGTTTACTTTTGGCATATAAATTATCCGCAAAAGGTTTACTTGCTGGGTACGTTTCATTGGCTGGCTTTTCTTTGGTTCCATTGCCAATGGTATTGGCAGTACTTACGAAGATAACCCTTTTGGCTCTTGTTACTAGTGATGCCTGACAGACATTTTCGGTTGCAACGACATTGATT
>JAAYPI010000122.1 GCA_012519885.1 Bacteroidales bacterium | reverse complement strand
TTCTATTTCTTTTTGTAAGGCAATAATAGCTTTTTGTAGTTCAGGTAATTGTTTATATACGACTGAAGCACGTCTAAATTGTGCTACAGGTATGGCTGGTATGCCTTGGTAAATTCCTGCTTCTTTAATGTTATTTGGCACACCAGTATAAGCCGCAAAAATGGTGTTGTCGGGCACATTCAAGTGTCCAGCTAACCCAACCATACCGGCTAAAATGCAATTTTTTCCCACTTTGGTAGAGCCTGCAATGCCCGAACATGCTGCCATAGCAGTATTTTCGCCCAACTCTACATTATGGGCTATTTGTATTTGATTGTCTAATTTAACGCCTTTACGGATAAATGTTGAGCCCATACTAGCTCGGTCAATGGTGGTGCATGCACCAATTTCTACATTATCTTCCACTACTACATTGCCACTTTGTGGTATTTTCGAGTAGCTTCCGTCTTCGTTGCGAGCAAAGCCAAAGCCATCTGCACCAATTACCGAAGAGGCATGAATTATGCATTGATTACCAATAACACATTGATGGTAAATTTTTACGCCTGAATATAAAATGCTATCTTTCCCAATAGTGCTTTTTTCGCCAATGTAGGTATGAGGATATAGTTGACAATTATCGCCAATAACCACTCCTTCTTCAATATATACGAATGCTCCAATATATACGTTTTGTCCGATAGTTGCTGAGGGAGCAATGTATGCTAAAGGATCAATACCTGTTTTTTTGGGTTTATTGTTTTCGACTAAGGTAAGTAAATCTGCTAGTGATTTGTAGGCATCATCTACTTTTATAAGAGTAGCATTGATTGGTTTTTCTGGTATAAATGTTTTATTTACCAACACAATACTTGCTTGGGTTTCGTAAATATAGTGCGTATATTTAGGGTTAGCTAAAAAACTCAACGAATGAGGTTTTCCTTCTTCAATTTTTGCAAAAGTATTTACTGTAACGGAAGCGTCACCAACGACTTCCCCATGTAGATATGCAGCTATTTGCTGAGCGGACAATTCCATATAGGCACAAATTTTGGCAAAGGTACATATTTTTTACAAATGAAGAGCTAATTTTTTATCAGAAAGTAGTAACATTTTACAACATTTTGTTTATTTTTTCTATTCAGGCGTTATTTTGTAATAACTAAAATAGTATTTCGTTACTTCTCGAGATAAAATGCGTATATCCAACATATCCGAAGTTTGACTTATGGGTTTAATACTACCGTCTTTGTGTAAAATAGTAATACTATCTTCGTTGTTGTGATACATATTAATTGATACATCATTTACCGACACAAAATAAGTAGCATCCATATGGTTTATACCTAGATGTTGTGCTATTTCTGTTGTTTTTGCCTCTATTTTCGCTTTGCTAAATGGCTCGTTACTAACTTCTATTTTAAATAATTTTCGGTGAATAATGCCATAGCTGAGAGTAGATAAAATCGTATCAGGGTGGTTTATCCATTGCTTTATAGAGCACATAATGTCGGTATCGTCGAGGCTTAAAAATAAATCTAACGCACTATCGTTGGTCAAATTATCCTCTTGACGTAAAAAAAAGAGCAACGATGGGGTGCCGAATAGCGTGCTGTCTTGCTTGGCAATAATTTTCGCTCTTTCGATGGTTTTGATAAGCATTTTTTCGATTGCGAAAGCTGTTTTATGAAAATATACTTGCCAATACATCAGGCGTCTGTTCATCAGAAAATTTTCGATAGAATAAATTCCTTTGGCTTCTACTACTAGCGTATCATTTTTTATGTTTAACATTTTGATAATACGTGCCGAACCAATATTGCCTTCGGTAACTCCCGTAAAAAAACTATCTCTACGTAAATAATCGAGCCTATCCATATCCAATTGACCCGAAACTAACTGATGCAAAAATGTTTTGTGATAGGTGTTTTGAAAGATTTCTAAGGCTAAATCAAGTTTTCCTTCGTATTCTTTATTGATTTTTTGCATGATACGCAAGGTTATTTCTTCGTGAGTTAGGTGGGGAATGATCATACCTTCTAAGGCGTGAGAAAACGGACCATGCCCCACATCATGCAATAATATGGCGGCACAAGCAGCTTCTGTTTCGTGTTGCGAAATGCTAATTCCTTTTGATTTGAGTGTTTTAATTGCTTCTGTCATCAAGTACATAGCCCCCAAGGAGTGTTGAAAGCGTGTGTGCTGTGCCCCAGGATATACATACGATGATAAACCAAGTTGTTTGATGCGTGTAAGTCGCTGCACATAAGGATGTTGCAATAAATTATACAACAATGTGCCTGGTATGTTGATAAAACCAAAAACAGGGTCGTTAATTATTTTCTTTTTGTTGTTAGACACGGCATTACACTAAATGAGCATCTTTCAATAATTGTTCCATTTCTTGTTTCACAGCAAGGGCTTCGAGGCGAGCAGCTTCTGCAAAATCTTCTCCCGAAGAGGCATATAGTATTTGTCGCGACGAATTTACTAACAGACCACATTCAGCATTCATACCGTATTTTGCCACTTCTTGCAAACTGCCACCTTGTGCTCCAACACCTGGAACAAGCAAAAAATGATTCGGAATAATAGCACGAATATCCTGTAACATTTCGGCTTTTGTAGCACCTACTACATACATCATATTATCGGTATTTCCCCATTGAGTAGATGTGTGGAGTACTTTTTCGAACAAGCGTTCATTGGTTTCTTTGTCTTGTAAAAATTGAAAATCAAAAGCTCCTTTGTTCGATGTTAACGCCAACAAAATGACCCACTTATTTTCGTATGTTAAAAATGGTGTTACGCTGTCTTCGCCCATATAAGGAGCTACAGTAACTGCATCAAAATCCATTGTGCCGAAGAATGTACGTGCATACATAGCCGAAGTGTTGCCTATATCGCCCCGTTTAGCATCAGCAATAATAAATTGGTCAGGGTAATTTGTACGAATATAATCAATGGTACGCTCTAGCACATCCCAACCTTCTAATCCTAAACTTTCGTAAAAAGCTAAGTTGGGTTTGTATGCAACGCATAAATCAGCCGTAGCATCAATAATTCGTTTGTTAAACACAAACATGGGGTCGTCGCAACTGTCAAAAAGTACTTCTGGTATTTTAGTAATATCGGTATCTAAACCAACACATAGAAACGATTTTTTGCGTTGTATATTTTCAACTAATTCTTGTCTGTTCATAGTATCAAAGTGTATCGTTATAATTCATTTTCTTTCATTCTTTCTGCATTTTCGGCAATTATCAACTGGTCGATACAGTCTTGTATATCGCCATCCATAAAAGCAGATAAATTATAGATAGTATAATTAATGCGGTGGTCGGTAATACGTCCTTGCGGGTAATTGTATGTGCGAATTTTTGCCGAACGATCGCCTGTTGAAACCATTGTTTTGCGTTTCGACCCAATTTCGTCGAGGTGTTTTTGGTGTTCAATGGCGTATATTCTGGAACGAAGCTCAATCATCGCTTTGGCTTTGTTTTTGTGTTGCGATTTTTCATCTTGGCATTGTACGGTAATACCTGTTGGTATATGCACCAAACGGATAGCCGAATAGGTAGTGTTTACCGACTGCCCTCCAGCTCCCGACGAACAGAATGTATCAACACGTACATCGCTTTCTTTTAGTTCTATATCAAATTCTTCTGCTTCGGGCAATACAGCCACCGTTGCAGCTGAGGTATGCACACGTCCTTGTGTTTCTGTTTGTGGTACACGTTGTACACGGTGTACGCCTGATTCGTATTTTAAGGTACCATACACATTTTCGCCTGATACAGTAAAGATTACTTCTTTGTAGCCACCTGCAGTACCTTCGCTAATGTTCGTAACTTCTACTTTCCATTTTTTTGTTTCGCAATAGCGTATGTACATTTTATACAAATCTCCAGCAAAAATAGCTGCTTCATCGCCTCCTGTTCCGCTTCTAATTTCTACAATAGCATTTTTACTGTCTTCTGGGTCGGCTGGCACGAGCAATAATTTGATTTCTTCTTCCATTGTAGCAACGAGTGGAGAAGATTGTTCTAATTCCATTTTTGCCATTTCTCGTAGTTCCTCGTCGTTTTCTTTGTCAAGAATTTCTTTGGCTTCAGCAATATTGGCTATTAATTGTTCGTATTTAATGCGAGCTCCGTTGATTTTTTCAAGTTCGCGGTATTCTTTGTTCAGTTTAACAAAACGTTTCATATCAGCTATCACAGAAGGGTCTGTAATCAATGTAGAAACTTCTTCAAAACGAGTAGCTAAACCTTCTAATTTTTGCAATAATGTGCTCATATATGTTTTTCGGGCTTGTTAATATACAAAAGTGCCGAATTCACTGTTGATAGTTAATTTTTTCTTTTCGGCTGTTTCCACTCTTCCTATAACTTGTGCATCTATGCCAAACGATTGTGCGATGTCGATTACTTGCTGAGCGTATTCTTTTGGCAAATATACTTCTAGTCGGTGTCCCATGTTAAATACTTTGTACATTTCTGCCCAATCCGTACCACTTTCTTCTTGAATGGTTTTAAATAAGGGAGGTACTGGAAATAAGTTATCTTTAATAACGTGTAGATTGTCTATAAAGTGCAATATTTTTGTTTGAGCACCTCCTGAGCAATGCACCATGCCATGAATAGAATTACGCATTGTGTCTAACAATTGCTTTACTACTGGAGCATATGTGCGAGTAGGAGAGAGTACTAATTTGCCAGCATCTATTGGCGAATTGGGAACGGCATCTGTGAGTTGTAACGACCCCGAATATGCCAATTCAGAGGGCATACTTGCATCGTAACTTTCAGGATACTTATTGGCTAAATAGTTAGCAAATACATCATGGCGAGCCGAAGTTAGTCCATTGCTACCCATACCACCGTTGTAGGATTTTTCGTACGTTGCTTGACCGTAAGAGGCAAGTCCAACAATTACATCGCCTCCCTCAATGCGTGCATTGTCAATTACATCAGCACGTTTCATGCGGCAAGTAACTGTACTATCTACGATGATGGTTCTTACTAAATCGCCCACATCAGCAGTTTCACCACCTGTGCCATATACACCAATACCTAGTTCACGTAGTTCGGCTAGCAACTCTTCTGTGCCATTGATAATGGCTGCGATAACTTCGCCTGGAATCAGGAGTTTATTGCGTCCAATTGTTGAAGAAACCAATATATTATCAATAGCTCCCACACAAATTAAATCGTCAATATTCATTATCAAAGCATCTTGTGCTATGCCTTTCCATACAGATATATCGCCTGTTTCTTTCCAATACAAATAGGCTAATGAGGATTTTGTGCCAGCCCCATCAGCATGCATGATGTTGCAAAAATCGGGGTCGCCACCTAAAATATCTGGTATAATTTTGCAAAAAGCTTTGGGATATAATCCTTTATCAATATGCTGAATAGCCTTATGCACATCTTCTTTAGAGGCAGATACGCCTCGCATCATATAACGTTGATTGCTCATGGTAAGCTTGCTTTTTTTTTGTTCGGCAAAGGTAATCAAATTATTACAAATAGAAAAGATTAGCAACTGCATACTGAATCAAGAATTATAAACAATTAAGTAGTTTTTTTCTTTTTTGCACTATTTTTCTTTTGTACAATGTGTATCTTTGCCCTGTTTAGTAACACAAAAAATATATTATGACGATGAATAGAATGAAAAAAACGATGTTTATTGCCCTGTTAGCCATGTTGCTAACTTCGTGTGCCGAGTTATTAACCATTGCTAATCAGGTAATTGTAACACAACCAGTAGCAGTAAGTAATACTGAAAATATTGCAGGTCTAAAAAGTTCGCTTGATGTAGGAATAGAAAAAGCTGTGGGTATGTTGAGTATTGAAAATGGATTTTATAACGATGCTGTTTTGAAAGTTTTGTTGCCCCCCGAAGCTCAACCGATTGTTGATAATATAAAGTTAATACCTGGTGGTCAAGAGTTGGTAAACAAAGCCGTATTGTCGCTTAATCGTTCGGCAGAAGATGCAGTAAAAGAAGCAACGCCCATTTTTAAGAAAGCCATCTTGAGTATGACGATAGCCGACGCAACGAATATTTTGTTTGGAGCCGATAATGCTGCTACCGAATACCTGCGTAAAACAACATATAGTGATTTAAGTGTCGCTTTTTCGCCAAAGGTAAAAGAGTCGTTGGGCAAACCATTGGTAGCCAATGTATCTACTACCGAATCGTGGAAATCGTTAACAAGTGCATATAATCAAGTAGCCAATACGCCTGTTGGGTTGATTGCAGGCTTGAAACCCGTGAATGTAAATTTAGAACAATACGTTACAGAAAAAGCCTTAGATGCTTTGTTTGTAAAAGTGGCTGAAGAAGAAAAAGCCATTCGTACAGATCCTGTGGCACGTATCAACGATATTTTAAAACGTGTGTTTGGTCAGTTAGATAAGAAATAAGCAACTAATCATCGTGTACAAAAAGAAAGGCAGCTCGTTGTGAACTGCCTTTTTTCGTTTTACTCTTTTTCTTTACTCTTTTCCATTATTTTTAGAAAATAGACAATCAGTTTGTAACTTACAAGTATAAGGATGGGCCAACTGACAAGCCATAAAATGGATACAATATGTTGCATAGTATTGTTGTTTTATGAGGGTTAGTAAACATGATGTTTTGCGTCTTCTTTTATATCTTCTTTCGTAATTTTGTGTTTGTCTATAGCTTTCCAAGTAAAATAAATGTATGCAATAACAACTGGCACTAAAAAGGATATATAGGTCATTGCTGTTAATGTGTAATGACTGGAAGAGGCATTTTTAATCGTTAACGAACTCTGTAAATCAATAAAAGACGGATAGAAACTCGTGTTGTTAAAGCCAGCTACAAAGAAAATAGCCAAAACGGTACATACAGTTCCCAATCCCGAAAACCATATTCCTTTGGTACTTTTCATAAACCATGTGCTAATAATACCATAAATAACTAAAAGTACGCCTACAAGAAACAAAACAATACTTATTGGCATAGCCAGAAAGTTATTCAAATACTTATTGGCTTCCAAATATACCTGATTGCTTGTTGGATCAACAGCATAACCGTCCATTACTAAAAGTTGATACACAAAATACAAGAAAAAGACCAAAAAGGACACGGTATTTATTGCTACTTGTTTTCGTGCTCGTTCAATAATTGTGTTCTCTAGTGTATTGTTAATAATATACATAGCTCCCAATATGCGAGCTAAAAATAGCACTGCAAAACCCAAAGCAAGGTTAGTAGGCTCGAATAATATCTCAATGCCATACAATTCCGTTTGCCAAAAAGATAAATTGTATTCGTTGCGAATAAAAGCACTTCCTGTAAAGAATGTGGCTACCACAGCACCTAGTAAGAACGGCGCTACATACCCATTGATGGCTAAAAATGTATCGTATGTTTTAGTTCCTAGCAGATTGCCTTTTTTGCGTCTAAACTCAAACGATACGGCTTGTATCACAAATACAATCAAAAAAAGTTTCCAAGCATAATAAGCTCCACCAAACGAAGTGGAATAGAACAGTGGAAATGCCGCAAACATACCTGCTGCAAAAAGAATCAAGGTAGTAAACGTAAATTCCCATTTACGTCCAATAGAGTTGACCACCATATTACGTTCGTCGGCTGTTTTCCCTAAGGTACTAATCAATGATTGACCTCCTTGTACAAAAAGAAGAAACACGAGTATCGAACCTACAAGCGACATTATAAGCCACCAGTATTGTTGTAAATCAAAGTGTGATAATGAATTAAGCATTTTCCCCTCCTTTCGTATTAGTTGATTCAGGACCTTTTTTGATAGCGGCTAACATGATGCGAACTTCGGCTATTACAAGCACAGAAAGCAGTGCAAAAAACATCCAAAACGTAAGAATTACAGCCATTGAATTGATGTTAGATGTAGAAACAGATGTGGTCAGCAAATCTTGTATTGTCCATGGTTGGCGACCCACTTCGGCAACTATCCATCCTGTCATAGAGGCAATAAACGCCATCGGGAAACCAAGGATACCCAATCGCAACAACCATTTGTGGTTTTCTACTTTATTTTTGATGCTGAAAAACAACAATCCAGCTACTACAGCAATCAAGAAAAAGCCCGCCATCACCATAATATGGAAACTATAAAAAATCATTGGTACATTTGGAATAACTTTTTCAGGACTTGTAATATGAGCATACCCCATAAAAGGTTGGTATTCGGTAAATAATTGCAAAGCCATAGTTTTCTCTTCGCTATTATCCGTTTTTTTATACAACGAGAGGGCTTGCATTGCTACCCTTCCATATTCCATTTTCTTAGAAGCAGATACTATTTCTAATTTGTCTGATTTATATCCATATACCAAATCATTGATGCCAGGCACAAATGCATTGATATCTCTATAGCCCAAAAATGAAAGGACATAAGGTATTTCTTGTTTGAAAATAAACGGGTCTTTGTTATCTCCAATTTTTTTACCAGGTGTAAGTATTCCTACAGTTACCAATCCTGCTCCTTCTTTGCCATCATACAATCCTTCCATGGCGGCAAGTTTTGCGGGTTGATGTTGTGCTACATTATATGCTGAACCATCGCCTGTTAAGATAACCAAGCCTGTGCCCACTAATCCAAATACGCTGGCTAGAAAAATACTACGTTTTGCAAACAGTACGCTGCGTCCTTTTAGCAAATACCAACTACTTACAGCAATAATAAAGAACGACCCAATTACAAAACCCGAAGAGATGGTGTGTAAAAATTTATTTACAGCAAAAGGTGAAAATAAAATTGCCCAAAAATCTACCATTTCGTGGCGAGCGATATCTGGGTTAAAGCTCATGCCCACTGGGTAATTCATCCATGCGTTTGCTGTTAGTATCCATAGGGCAGATAAACTAGCACCAAAGGCAACCAGATAACAGGCTACTAAATGGAACTTTTTGCTAATACGCCCCCAACCAAAAAACATAACAGCAACAAAAGTAGATTCGAGAAAGAATGCCATAATACCTTCAGCCGCTAAGGGTGCACCAAAAATATCGCCTCCAATCCACGAATAATTAGACCAGTTGGTGCCAAACTCTAAACCCAAAATGATGCCTGTGCCCACACCAATAGCAAAGTTGATACCAAATAATTTTGCCCAAAATTTTGCGAGTTTTTCCCATTCAGGGTCATTGGTTCTTACGTGGAGGGTTTGTGCAAAGGCAATGATATACGTCATACCAATGGTAAGAGGTATAAAAAGCCAATGAAAAAAGGCTGTCATGGCAAATTGGGCTCGCGACCAGTTTACCAGTGTTAAGTCAATGTTTTCAATCATACGAAATGGTGTTTAATGGTTGTATTAAATCATGAGTAACTGATTCGATGCGGTGTTGTTCACTTTCCCATTTGGGTTTAAGATAACGAGGATACAAAAAACCTTTTAGGAGTCCATAAAAAATTAAAAATTTGATAAGAATGATTATCAACAATATTTTAGCCATTTTTGACCGTTTGATGTATAGAATGCCATCTTTGATAAAAGAAAAATGGCTAGAACTTGGTTGTTGTATCATATAAGTGTTCAATAGGTAGCAAATATATTAAGAAATGATAAAAAAATCAAATATTTATTACAAAAATGGGTGTTTTGAAGTTGATTTTTAACTAAAAAACAATAATTTGCGAAATATACTGTATATTCAATCCTATCGTATGACATTTTTTTTTGCAAATTGTGTATCTTTGTTCACTTACATTTGATTTACAGAATTTACATCAACCATATGACAGACAAAGAAATTGTTTTAACGAAAGAAAATTTGTTTTATTATTTGAGTAAATCTCAGTTGGGAAGAGCTATAGAGCTGATTGATAATTTGTTGACACAAGTGCAAGATGGTTATTATGGCGATGAAGTTTACGAACTTAAAACAAACTATAAACGTATGTTGCAGTATATGTTTTACGGGGTTAATGATCCTGAACAACATCTTGTTTATCAGCATTTACTGAAAGAAACGTACGAGATAGGAGAGCATTTAGCTGACAAACTTTTGCAACTTAATAGTACCCAATATACATATCGTACCAAACGTTTATTTGCCGTACAACCTGTTATCTCAGATGAGTTGATATTGTCTGGTTTTCAACGCTATGCATCACTAGGGAATCGTAAAACAGAAAGTGATATTCGTGAATATGAAATGTTGATTTCTTATAGTTTTGATAAGTATTGGTTAACATCTCTGTATAGCGAAACTATGCTACAACAGGTAAAACTGTTGGCAGAGGATGAGACTATTGGTCAAATCGAATTGTGTTCACTTGCTTCAGCAATTACATTGAGTAGCATGGCTTTTTTTGACGAAAAAAAATGTTTGGCGTTAGTTGAATTAACAAAATCGCGTTATCCTGAAGTTGTATTAAGGGCATTGACAGGCGTAGTGTTATTTTTGTATTTTCATCATCAACGCATTTCTTTGTATCCCGTTATTCGTACCCAAATTACCTTGTTGTTTGATAAAGAAGAGTTTATCGTAGCCTCACAATTAATTATAAAACAATTTATTAGAAGTAAAGAAACTGAAAAAATAACAAAAGATATTACTGAAAATATTCTGCCAGAATTATCCAAAATAGCTCCATATGTGCAAAATGATTTAGCCGATATTGATAAGCAAGAAGAGTTGGAAGATAAAAAAAATCAATGGCAAGATATGATAGAAGAAACGGGTATTGGCGAAAAAATGCAACAATATGCCGAACTACAAAGTCAAGGTGCAGATATTCAGATGAGTACGTTTTCGATGCTCAAAAATTACCCATTTTTTAATGTTGTTTCCAATTGGTTTTTGCCTTTTTATGCCGAACATTCTTCTGTGAGCAACTTATTTAAAGAAGAAAAGGAAAATAGTTTTTTATCTTTTTTAGCCAAAAGTCCTATACTTTGTCATTCGGATAAATATTCGTTTTGCCTAAATTTAACGATGGTGCCAGAGCAATATCGCAAAGCAATGATGAACGGTATACAAATGGAATCGGAACAATTAAAAGAAATGACGAACGATAAGCTATCTCTATCTAATACGGTTGTTGCCGAAGAAATAATGAATAAATACATTCAAGATTTATATCGTTTTTACAAACTGTTCCCTAAAAATAACAAAAACAGTTTTGACGATATTTTTACCTATAAGTTTGATTTTCACAAAACATGGATGTTTCGTTTACTAAACCCAACAAACGAATTTTTGTTTGAAATTGCAAACTTCTATTTTGCAAAAGAAATGTATGAAAATGCCCTTTCTGCCTTATTGGAATTAGAAGAACATACAGAGCCCTCTGCTGACTTGTATCGTAAAATTGGATTTAGCTATCAAAAAACCTACAATTATTCGTTAGCCATTGAGTATTACCTAAAAGCAGAACTGATTGAAACTGAAAATATATGGACAATCCGCAAAATAGCATATTGTTATCGCAATTTAAAACAAACGGAAAAAGCCTTAGAGTATTATTTGCTGGCTGATAGTTTGCAACCCAATACTATTCGGTTGTTGTTTACCATTGGTGTTTGTTATGTAGAAATGCAAGATTATGATACTGCTTTGCGTTATTTTTATAAAATTGAGTTTTTAGAATCGAACCATAAAAAGAGCGAAAATTATATTGCTTTGTGTTCATTTTTACAAAAAAAATATTCTCAGGCTACCAAATATTACCATAAACAGCCAGACAAAAATACCTTTTATGAATTACTTTACATTGGTCATGCTTATTGGTGTTTAGGAAATAAAAAAGAGGCTTTACACTATTATCTACAAAGTGCTTATACAGTAAAAAAAGAGACTAAACAATTTAAAAACTTTTATGAAGCGTTGGAGCAAGATACCGATATTTTGTTGAAACATGGTTTTTCGCTCAAGGACATTGTTTTTATAGGCGACGCTGTACGCATGAAAATTGAATCATAACACACGAATCATTTAACCTTATACACATGAAATTAGCATTAAAAAACCCCATTGTATTTTTTGATTTAGAAACCACTGGTACCAATATTGTATCTGATAGAATCGTTGAAATCGCGTATTTGAAAATTTATCCAAATGGCAACGAAGAATCAAAACGATATTTGGTTAATCCAGAAATGCCTATCCCCCAAGAGGTTACCGCTATCCATGGTATCAGTGATGAGGATGTAAAAAATGAACCCGTTTTTAAAGAACTTGCCAAAATAATTGCCAAAGATATTGAAGGGTGCGATTTGGCTGGATACAATTCGGTGCGTTTTGATTTGCCCTTATTGGCAGAAGAATTTTTGAGAGCAAACGTAGATATTGATTTGGCGAAACGCAAAATGATAGATGTGCAAGTGATTTTTCACAAGATGGAACAACGCACCTTGTCGGCAGCATACAAATTTTATTGCAATAGCGAATTAACCAATGCACACACAGCCGAAGCTGATACACGTGCTACCTACGAAGTATTAAAAGCTCAATTAGATAGGTATGATAATTTGAAAAACGATGTGGCTTTTTTAGCTGACTTTTCGGCTCAACACAAAAATGCTGATTTGGCAGGGAGAATTATTTTCAACGACAAAAATGAGGAAGTTTTTAATTTTGGTAAATACAAAGGGCGTAGGGTAGAAGATGTGTTGAACGAAGATATGGGCTACTATGGATGGATAATGAATGGCGATTTTTCGCTCTATACCAAAAAAGTGCTTACCGAAGTAAAACTAAGAGGATTTTCCACTAAACGCTAGCTTAGAATACACAAAAAAACAGAGGATATGTTTCAAGTATATCCTCTGTTTTTTTATTACTTTCAGTAAGTAATTATCTAGTAGCTAAATACTTGCTTACATTTTTCTCAATCCGTTCAAGGATATTCTCTGTGGGAGCTTTGATAAATTTTTCGCCAGATATATTTTCAAATAACTCGATATAACGCTCGCTGATGCTGGCTACAATCTCATCTGTCATTTCAGGTACTTGTTGTCCTTCTTTGCCTTGAAAACCGTTTTCCATCAACCATTCGCGTACAAACTCTTTCGATAATTGTTTTTGTTGTTCTCCTTTTTCAAAACGTGCTTGGTATTCGGAGGCATAAAAATAGCGAGAAGAATCGGGCGTATGAATTTCGTCAATCAAATAAATTTGACCATTTTTTTTGCCAAACTCATATTTTGTATCTACCAAAATTAATCCACGCTCTAAAGCCATTTCAGTACCTCTTAGAAATAGTTGCATGGTGTATTTTTCGAGCAAAGCATAGTCCTCAGCCGACACAAGTCCTTGTTTTAGAATCTCTTCTTTCGATATATCTTCGTCGTGAAAACCTTGATCTGCTTTTGTGGTAGGAGTAATAATTGGCTCAGCAAAACGTTGATTTTCACGCATGCCATCAGGTATTTTTACACCACAAATCTCACGTACACCTTTTTGGTAGGCTCTCCATGCACTGCCACACAAGTAGCCACGCACAATCATTTCTACAGGATACGAATCGCAATGCACACCCACTGTTACCATTGGGTCGGGTGTAGCCAATTTCCAGTTTGGCACAATATCAGCAGTAGCATCCAAAAATTTGGCAGCAATTTGGTTCAGCATTTGTCCTTTGTACGGAATACCTTTGGGCAATACTACATCAAAAGCCGAAATACGGTCGCTTACTACCATTACCAATAATTCGTCGTTAATGTTATACACATCACGTACTTTGCCATGATACACGCTTTTTTGCTTGTCGAAGTTGAAATCAGTTTTTGTTAGTGCATTCATTGTTGTTAGGGTTTAGAGTGGGTTTTTATTTAGTGTTTATCTCTTTTTGTTGTTTTATTTCAAGAGCATGTTGTTCGTATGCCTCAATAATGCGACTTACCAACTTGTGTCGTACAATATCTTGTTTGGTAAAATGAATATGAGCTACACCTTCTACGTGGCGTAAAATTTTCATAGCGTGTATCATCCCAGACACTTGCGATGAGGGTAAGTCAATTTGCGTAATATCACCAGTGATAATCATTTTAGAGTGCAAACCTAAGCGGGTAAGAAACATTTTGATTTGTTGTGTGCTCGTATTTTGAGCTTCGTCCAAAATAATAATGGCATCGTTGAGTGTGCGTCCACGCATAAAAGCCAACGGAGCTATTTGAATGATGTTGTTTTCGATGTAATCCTTTAATTTTAAAGCAGGAATCATATCTTGCAAGGCATCGTACAGAGGTTGTAAGTAAGGGTCAATTTTTTCTTTCATATCCCCAGGCAAGAAACCCAACTTTTCGCCCGCTTCAACAGCTGGTCTGCTTAAAATAATTTTTTTTGCTGTTTTATTTTTCAACGCTCTCACTGCTAAAGCAATGGCTGTATACGTTTTTCCCGATCCGGCAGGTCCTTCGGCAAATAGCATATCGTGTGTATCAAATAATTCTACCAACTTTTGCTGATTTTCAGTGCGAGCTGTTATTGGTTTTCCATTCAGCCCATGCAAAATTAAATTATTTGGCTTGCATACAAGGGGTGTTTCTCCTTTGATGATATTAATAATAACTTCTTCTGATAAGTTGTTGTATTCGGTAATATGCTGTTCTATTTTTGAAATTTTTTCGGCAAACAGAGCTATTTCGTCTTTATCGCCCATTGCCTTAATAGCATTTCCTCGTGCTATAATACGTACCTTTGGAAACAGATTTTTTATTACTAAAATATGAGTATTATTGACACCACAAAAGATAGTGGGGTCAGCATGTTCCAACACGATTACTTGTTCTGTCATTGGTAAAATTTTGGTATGCAAAGGTACATATTTTCTTTTATATTTTACAGCAAATTTATCATTACTTAATTTTTTAAGTAATATTAGGATAGGAAACTTTCTATCATCGAGAAAAAAGATAGGGATATAAAACAAGTAATGTGAATTCTTTCTGTTTTACACCATAAAAATTTTCTACCAATAGCATCATTTATCAAAAAAATAGTATTTTTGTAGCACCAAAGCCCATCTTTAGCTATAGTAAGTGTGCAAAAGGAGACATTATTTACTTAGTAGTAATGAGTCTTATCAACCTTCACGGTTGTTAAGGTATGCTTGATGAGGCTTTTTTGTTTTTATAGTAAACAAATAGTAAACACTTGAATATTAACCTTAAAATGAATAAATGTATGGAAAAGCCTTACGTAGTAGGTATTGATATTGGCGGAACAAACACAGTTTTTGGTATCGTAGATGCACGTGGAAGTGTATTGGCTACTAATTCGATTAAAACACAAAAACACACTGTGTTAGAAGATTATATACAGGAATTGTATGATGAGTTAACTAAATTAATTGCCGATAACACCCATATTTCTAAAATTAAGGGCATAGGTATTGGAGCTCCCAATGCAAATTATTTTAATGGTACTATCGAACAAGCCCCCAACTTACCATGGAAAGGTATTATTCCGTTTGCTGATAAAATTCAAAAGAAATTTGGCTTACCTGTAGCCATTACCAACGATGCCAATGCAGCAGCTATAGGTGAAATGATTTATGGAGCAGCTCGTGGTATGAAAAACTTTATTATGATTACCTTAGGCACAGGAGTAGGGAGTGGTATAGTAGCCAATGGCTCGCTTGTGTATGGTAGCGATGGGTTTGCTGGTGAATTAGGACATACCACTATGCGTCGTAACAACGGACGTTTGTGCGGTTGTGGACTAACAGGATGCCTAGAAACCTATGCTTCGGCTACGGGTGTGGCTCGTTCGGCTCGCGAATTTTTAG
>JAAYPI010000121.1 GCA_012519885.1 Bacteroidales bacterium | reverse complement strand
TTTGGTTTTTTTCATTATAAACCACCTTGGTACCCAATGCCTCGGAAATAGCTCTTACAGGAACCATAGTCCTACCGTTTATAATTTGAGGTTCAACATCCAAAGTTTTTGTTTCATTTCCAATAGTGATATCTTTACTGCCAATTTGCATTTTAATTTCTGTTCCATCTTTTTTTGCTGTTATTGTTTTGGTTCCTGCATCCCAGTTCAGCTCTGCACCTAATACTTCAAAGATTTCACGCATAGGTACCAGTGTTCTCCCATTTTTTACGATAGGTTTTTCTTGAAACGCTAGAGGTTGTCCATTTACATTTACAGAAATATCTCCTGCAAATGCTACCATAGAAAAAGATAATAATAGTGTGAAAGATAACATTAGAATGGATAATATTTTTTTCATAGTGTTCTCCTTTATCTTAATTTTTTATAAGTTGCATATGGGTTTCCAGTGCATTTCTCAAGTGGGGGCATAGTAGAGCCTTCTTGTTTTCTAATCTGGGGAGTAACGACTAATTGACCGTAGTTAATGCAGTCATAAACCTCAGGCATACCAATCGCTTTTTTAACCTCAGATGATAAAGGTGAGAAAGTGAAGAAATCCTCTCTAAAGCCTCTACCCCATGAGTAAGACCCACTGCCATCCTCAAGTGGTGCTACAAGTTCATAATTAGCTGTTAAGAACTGCTCTCCTGGCATAGCGGGGTGATTATCAAGTAATACATAAATCATCTGTCCGTCATGTCTTCTATCCTCTGGTAAAATACCATAGAAGAATTTATGATTACCAGATGCTTGAACTACGTTAAACTTAGATAATCTATCATTTCCTAACATATTTTTATCGTTAGGTTTCACAGACATTTCAAACATTGATTTCTGCACAATAGTTTCAGCAAGTTCAGAAGGGTATACACTAGCAAGCATACGGTATACTAGAGTACCGGCTTCATCGTTAAACTGTAATGGTTTAATAGCAAATGAAATACCGTTTTTCTTCTCTTTACCGTTAAAGTAAATTCTTACATACGCATTACTATCCATTTTGTAATACTGGTCATAAAAATCAATGCTTTCACAGTTGCCTTCTTTTGCAATAGCTCTAAATTTATCAGCTAGTTCTTTTTCTGAAAGGTATCTATAGTCCTTAAATGTATAATACATTGGGTCTTGAGCATTTTCTGGATACATGTCAAATAATGCTTTTACTACCTTTGCTACCTGCTCATAATTGTCAATATTGCTGTAATTTTCACCAAATAATAAATCGTTTGAGGATAAAATAGTGTTTTTTTCATTATTAAATCCGTTAATAAATTCTTGTGAATTAGTTGCATATTCTTTTGTTTTTAAAGCATCAAAAATAAAAGATAAATTAAAGGAAGGTTCTTTTATCTGAGATCTCACACTGTCAGGAAGTTTAGCTTTCATTTGTGAGTAAATTAAAGTTGGGTAGGTATCATTTGTATAGTTTGTTTTTTTATATTTATCTGGAACAAAAATACCATAAGGAGCATTATCTCCAAGTCTTTTATCGGGTAAAGCATCACCAATAATTCCAAATTGTAAAACTTCATCCAGTGCTTCTGCCGGCAAGGAAGTTCCAAGCGTAGTAATAGATTGATTATAAGTTACCTTAGAACCAAAATAACGTCCTCTTCTGTACATATCTTTGTTAGAATCAGCATAGCGAATCTTACCAACATAACTTGAAACGCCATTTATTGTTACAGTGTTGCTACCTTCAGTAAATTCAACAATATTTCCACCAAAAGTAAATTTATGTTTATTAGGTCCAGTTACTTCGTGTTTTCCATCGTTAAAAAGGTTTACAACATCAAGCATGTTAATGTAAATATAAGAAAAATTACATCCTTCCCATGTTTCATCGTATGAAGCTTTGCTGTCTGCTGTATACCACCCTATATATTTTCCTTCGAGTTGATTTGGGTAATAAGATGTAATAAAAGTTACGGGAACAACTGTTAAATCTCTCCAACCTAACTCATAATCAATATAATTATCCTTTGTTGCATAAGTTGTTGGAATGTTAGCAAAAATGCTAATAGGATGTATCCCGATTGCAAAGGCAATGATAATTGTTTTTATAATACTTTTTTTGTTTAGAATTTTTAGCTTCATTTTCTTCTCCTTATTTATATGAAATTTAATTAAAT
>JAAYPI010000120.1 GCA_012519885.1 Bacteroidales bacterium | reverse complement strand
TACCTTTGTGAAACTTAATCATATTTACTAAATTTAGTTTTAAAATGGAAAATCTATCAACCCTTACAGCATCTAAGTTACTTAAAATAAACGCATTAAAATTACAACCAACCAATCCCTTTACATGGGCATCAGGATGGAAATCACCTATTTATTGTGATAATCGTAAAACGTTATCATATCCAGATGTACGTAATTTTATTAAACTTCAAATGACACGTATTATTCTAGAAAAATATCCAGATGTACAAGCCATAGCGGGAGTTGCAACTGGAGCTATTGCACAAGGAGCATTGGTTGCTGCGGAACTAAACCTCCCTTTTGTATATATACGTTCTTCAAAAAAAGACCATGGACTAGAAAATTTGGTAGAGGGTGATTTACAAACTGGTCAAAAAGTAGTAGTTATAGAAGATTTAATATCAACAGGAGGCAGTAGTTTAAAAGCAGTGGATGCTATTCGTAATAATGGTTGCGAAGTGTTAGGAATGGTCGCCATTTTTACGTATGGTTTTCCAGTAGCTCAACAACAATTTAGCGAAGCAAAAGTGGAATTAACAACTTTATCAAACTATGAAGCAGTCCTAGCTCTTGCTTTAGAAACTAATTATATTAAAAAAAGTGATATAACCACCCTACAAGAGTGGAGTAAAAGCCCATCTACTTGGAACGCCTAATACAAACAGAATGACACAATTCGACAGCGAAATTAAAAAGATTAACGCTACCTCAGAAATTGTATTTAATAAACTTACAAATCTGGAAAACCTTAGTCAACTTGAGGGCTCAATGCCACACGAGAAAGTAAAGATTCTGAAAATTACAGAAAATACATGTCTATTTGAAGTAGAAATGATTGGCGAAATTGGCATTAAAATAGCCAACAAAGAGCCTCATCACCTTATTTTATTCGAGTCTCAACAATCTCCTTTGGCATTTAATTTATCTATATACCTAACAGAACAAAACGAACATACCGAATTACAGATTCAGCTAAAAGCAGATCTACCCATGATGGTAAAAATGATGGTTAGTGAACCTATTAATAAATTTGTAAACATTTTAGCAGATACATTAACTAGATTATCCTATTAAAAATATGGCACAAAAACTTTGGGAAAAAGACACAAAAGTCAATAGCGAAATCGAACGTTTTACTATCGGCAAAGACCGTGAAATGGATAAGTATTTAGCTAAATATGATGTTATAGGATCTATGGCTCACATCACAATGGTCGAGAGCATTGGCTTACTAACACCCAAAGAGCTAACCACCTTACTACTTGGCTTAAAAGAAATTTATAAAGAAATTGAATCTGGACATTTTATTATAGACGAAAACGTGGAAGACATCCACTCTCAAGTAGAGTTAGTGCTTACAGATAAGTTGGGTGAAATGGGTAAAAAAATTCATAGTGGACGCTCACGCAACGACCAAGTTCTACTTGATTTGAAGCTTTTTTCTCGAGCTAAAATACAGGAAATTGCAACAGAAACTCACTTACTGTTCAATACTTTATTAACACAAAGTGAACAATATAAAAGCGTTCTTATGCCTGGGTATACACACCTACAAATAGCTATGCCTTCGTCATTTGGACTATGGTTTGGGGCTTACGCAGAAAGTTTAGTTGATGATATGCAACTATTACTAGCAGCATTTAAGGTATGTAATCGCAACCCATTGGGTTCTGCCGCTGGATATGGTTCTTCTTTCCCTCTTAACAGACAAAAAACTACTGATTTATTGGGATTTGACTCCATGAATTACAATGTAGTGTATGCTCAAATGGGTAGAGGAAAAATGGAGCGTACAGTATCAACAGCATTAGCATCCATTGCTAACACGATAGCCAAATTGGCTTTCGATAGTTGTTTGTTTACCAGTCAAAATTTTGGATTTATTAAATTGGCTGACGAATTTACAACGGGGTCGAGCATTATGCCTCACAAAAAAAACCCAGATGTATTTGAGTTAACGCGTGCCAAATGCAATAAAATACAAGGTATTCCACAACAAATTAATCTAATTACCAACAATTTACCTTCAGGATATTTCCGCGATTTGCAAATCATCAAAGAATTATTCATCCCGATGTTTGATGAGCTAATAGAATGCATACGGATGACTCGTTATATCATCGAAAAAGTAGAAATAAACACACACATTTTAGATGACAAGAAATATCAAGCCATCTTTAGTGTTGAGGAAGTAAATAAACAAGTATTATCTGGTATTCCTTTTAGAGATGCTTACAAAAACATTGGTCTCGCCATCGAAAAGGGAGATTTTCACCCAGACACAAGCATTTCTCATACGCATGAAGGAAGCATTGGAAACTTATGCAACGAAGAAATTAATTCTTTAATGAACGAGATTATATCAGCATTTAATTTCAAAAGTATTCAAGAGGCAGAAGCGAAATTATTATTGTAAAACCACTCATTATGTTATTCAGTTCAATTATATTTGGTCCTATAAAAAGCAGAAGACTAGGCAATTCACTTGGAATCAACCTGTTACCTACTGATGCAAAAATTTGTTCATTCGATTGCATTTATTGTGAATGCGGACTAAATGATAGTACAAAAAAAGGCAATATTCCTACACGAGAAGCTGTAAAAAATGCTCTTTCTTTAGAACTAGAAAAACTAAAAAAACAAGATATAACAATAGATACTATTACTTTTGCTGGCAATGGCGAACCAACAATGCATCCAGATTTTAAAGAAATTATAGATGACACGTTGATAATACGTAATCAATTAGCTCCAGATGCTGTTATCTCTGTTCTTTCAAATGCATGGCACATTACCAACCCAAAAGTATATGGGGCTCTGCTAAAAGTAGACAATAACATCTTAAAATTGGATAGTGCTATAAAAGAGACAATTTTACAAATAAACCACCCCAATAATACATCCTTTGAGGTATCGGAACTAATTGCAAATTTAGCCTCTTTTCAAGGTCAATGTATAATCCAAACTCTCTTTGTAAAAGGAAACCATAAGGGAAATTTGATTGACAACACAACCGAAGAAGAAATTAATGCATGGCTAAATGCCCTCAAAACAATTCAGCCCAAACAAATTATGATTTACTCTATTGATAGAGAAACACCTATTAAAAGCTTAGAAAAAATACCTAGTTCGACATTGAAAGCAATTGCCTCACAAGCCAAAAAACTGGGATTTAATATTTCTGTTTCAGTATGAAAACAGCTAAGCGAATACTAATCTGTCCTCTTAATTGGGGATTAGGTCACGCCACTCGCTGCATTCCGATAATACATAAATTGCAACAAGAAGGAAATATACTACTAATTGCTAGTAGTGGATGTGCTGGAGAATTACTTCAACAAGAATTTCCAACGCTTGAATACATACATTTCCCTGGATTTAGTATTACATATAGCAAACACCATTCACAGACTCTACGTATTGTATTGTCATTCCCAAAAATTATTTATTACTCTTTCAAAGAACACTTTGTATTAAAAAAACTCATTAAAATACATGATATTAATTGCGTGATATCAGATAACCGTTTTGGGCTATGGAATAAAGATATTACAACAGCATACATTACCCATCAGTTAAACATTAAACTACCTAAACATGTCAAAATCTTTGAAAAATTAACTTGGTACATACATCGATATTTTATCGAAAAATATAATTATTGTATCATTCCAGATAATCAACAGAGTACTTTATCATTAGCAGGAGATTTAGTTCACCAACGAAAACTGCCAAAAAATGCTTTCTTTTGCTCTCCTCTATCACGCTTTTCAAAAAGTATCCAGAATACATCTACAAAATTTCAATCAAACATTCTTATCATTTTATCTGGAATTGAACCTCAACGTTCAATTTTGGAAAAGCTCTTATTGCAACAACTTACCAAAATAAACCAAAAAGCCATCTTGATTCAAGGATTGCCAAACGAAACTAAATACAAAAAAAACATAGGGAATATAACGATTATATCCTATGTTTTACACCAAGAATTACAAGAATTGATTAACAATACAGATTTGGTAATTTGTCGCTCAGGGTACAGTAGTATCATGGATCTAGTAGCCATAAATAAACAAGCTATTATAATCCCTACACCTGGACAACCAGAACAAGAATATTTAGCAAAATATCTGCACGAGAAAAAGTTCTTTATTGCTCAACAACAAGACAATATAGATATTTTAAAAGGAATGGAAGAGAGTAAAAGCACAAAAATTCCAGATATGAAATTCTATTTACAGTTACCATTTTAATTACAATTTTTCGCCAAAAGCCAAATCACCAGCATCTCCTAAACCTGGTATAATATACGAATGAGCATTCAATTCTGGATCAATAGCCGCACTCCATAAAGAAATATTACTCTCCTCAGCAAAATGATTGGATAAATAATCAACAGCATACTGACTCGCAATAATTGTTGCAAAGTGCACTTCCTTAGGTTTCCCTCTGGTTAACAAGGCATTATATGCAAGTTCCATAGAAGAACCACTAGCAAGCATGGGGTCTACCAAAATAAGCGTTTTACCAGTCAAATCAGGAGAAGCAATGTATTCAATAAAAACTTCAAACTTCAATGCATCCTTATATTTTCTGTATGCAGATATAAAAGCATTATCCGCATTATCGAAATACGACAAAAAACCTTGATGAAATGGTAAACCTGCTCTAAATATAGTACCTAGCACAATATCATTATCAACGGTATTTACGTTAGCTATACCCAGTGGAGTAGCAATATTTTTAGTTGAATATGCTAATGATTTACTAATCTCATAAGCCATTACCTCGCCAATACGCTCCATATTCCGTCTAAAACGCATCCTATCTTTTTGAACCTCTTTTGAACGTATTTGTTCTAAAAAAGTATTTAGTAAAGAGTCTTGCAAAGCTAAATTGTGTGTTCTCATACTCCCATATGTTGATTTGCTAATTTTTCTTTTGCTACTTCAATAGAATGCAACTCAAGAAGTGCAACATATTGCACTGATTTTTTATATTCTTCCCTCCATCCATACCATTGGTCTTCGTCTGATAATGATTCGTTATGAAACAATGTAACGAACTCTCCGTTATATTTCTTAATCACTTCAGCATAATAACTCATAATCCCAAACAAATCTGTAGCTTCTTTATATAAATATTTTTGCAAAGTAACATCCATTAAAACAATAGGATGCAGACGCATCCCAGAAATATAATCTTTGGTTAAATTATAAAACAAAAATGGAGTGCAAGTACTCGCTCTAAAGCCTGTATATTTTGCGTATCCTAAGGAATAATCACGGGCAATTGATAATGATTCGAGATATTCAAAGCTAATAGGAAAAGTAAATTTCAAAAAATGGAATCTATTTAAAAAAACACGAACCCTTGTCATCGACTCTAAGCGTTTTTTTTCTTTTTTCATTTGATGTAGATTTGTACTAGCAAAATATGATGGATGCAAACCAACAATCAACGTACGATAAAACAATTCCTTAATGATATTAAATGGATTGTATAATGAATATCCATCATATTTACCCATTGGACCTACGTGAAGAAAGAAAATAGGACGCAGATTATAATCATTGTGCATATCAACTATATACTCAACATTAAAATAAGGATCAGGGGCTCTATTCAAAATAACATTTAAATGATATCTAAAATCCTCATATTTCCCAGTTATGAGTTTTTGAAATAAACGAATAATATTAATTGATAGAAACTTCGACTTATATTTATACACATGATCAATATCAATAGAAGGACAAAATCGAAAACGAGATTTAGATTTTATAGTATACATGGGAAAATAATCCGCCAACATCTGATCTAACAAATATGCCCAATGATCTACCAAGGGATAATCTAAAAATTGATGTTTATATGCCAAACTATTTTCTGCTTTATATCTTCCATGCTCATCTAAGTCAAGACTACCATATTCCTCGTATCGCGTCAGAAGATAAAAAGATGCGGCAAAAATATCAAATGGTATAGAAACATCGGCTGATTGTGATTGAAAAAATATTTTTGTTCCATTCCATTCTGTAACTTCTGGTTGAATATCTTTAATTCCCCTTTTAAACAATAACCCTTCAGGCTCAATGACAAAGGATTTTGGAATACGATGTTCTCTAGAGTAACAAATAACAGGAATAGTACTATCAATAGCAACTTGCTCCTTTGTGGTAAAAGATATATCCACATGCAAAATTTCTTTAAATATTTGCTCAAAAATATATTTTACTCTAGGAGTATATTTATCTGTAAAGACCAATACCATAGGCTACTATCTATAAAATATTATGGTCAGCAAAACTGTAATACGAATCTCCCGCAATAATAATATGGTCTAGCACATTCATATCAAACAATTTAGCCCCTTGCTTTATTTTTTCTGTTATGTTTTTATCTTCTTGACTTGGTAATAACGCTCCCGATGGATGGTTGTGGCACAACACGATACCCGATGCTGCATGTTGTAGTGCATACTTAAAAATAATCCTTGTGTCCACTACTGCCTGATGAATTCCTCCAATCGAAATCTTCATTTTAGCTACTACCTTGTTGGCTCTAGATAAAAAAAGTACCCAAAATTCTTCTTGAATTAAATCTGCAAGAAGTGGAGCAAAAATAGAGGCTACATGCTCGCTTGATGTAATAGTTACAACCTGATTAGCATCAATCCTTTTTCGCCGTCTCCCCAACTCTAAGGCAGCTACTATACTAATTGCTTTTGCATTTCCCACCCCTTTAGTAGATTTTGTTAACTCTTTTACAGATAACCTACTTAATTGATTTAAATCATTATTTGCTAACAACAATATTTTCTTAGCTAACTCAACAGCAGTTTCATTACGAGTGCCTGACCCAATAAGTATAGCGATTAGCTCTGCATCAGACAAAGCAGCTATCCCTTTTTCTAACAACTTCTCCCTAGGTCTATCCTCTTGCGACCATTCTTTAATACTCAACAACTTCGTTTCCATCATTCGACACCAAAAATACAGAATTATTAAAGTAAAAAAAAATATTCATTCAACTATTTACATTTGTCAATAAAAAAATGGCTTTCGGTAATCTACAGAAAGCCATTTTATATATAGTTAAGTAAGTATTACTTTTTATAAGCTATTTATTTTTTTAGCCAGTTTTGATTTCAAATTACTTGCTTTATTTTTGTGAATAAGATTCTTTTTAGCTAATTTATCTAACATAGCTACAATTTTTGGAAACAATGCTACAGCTTCTTCTTTTTCACGTAGAGCACGTAATTTTCTTACGGCATTACGAGCTGTCTTAGCATAATATCTATTATGCAATTTTCTTTTTTCAGTTTGTCTGATTCTCTTTACGGATGATTTGTGATTTGCCATCTTTCAATCTATTATTATAATTTGTAGCCCCTAGGGGAGTCGAACCCCTCTTTCAAGAATGAAAATCTTGCGTCCTAACCGATAGACGAAGGGGCCATCGGACAATTCAAAACTTGGACGTTTTTCTGAATTGCGGGTGCAAATATACGGGAGTTTTTTAATTCTGCAAAATTTTATTGCGATTTTTTGCACAAAAAACAACTTTTATAAAAAAAGAAACAACGGAACACCTCCAACACACACCAAACCAACCAAAAACCCAGCAAATAACTGACCCAAAGAATGTGCTTTAAGTTTCAACCGAGAAAATGCCACCATTCCGGAAATAATAAAAAGAGCGATATACAACCACATTGCATTTTCTTTAAAATAATACGTTGTAGTAAGAACCCCGCCAAGCAATCCTCCTATTCCACCCATGTGTGCACTAATCTTCCACCACATATTTACAAAAAACACAGATACAACCGATACTAAAAGACCATACACCAGATACAATAAAAATTGAGGCACTTGAAGTATTGTATATACATAAGCTAACATACCCAATGAAATAACCGAAATGAGATAGGGATAAAAACGTTCTTCTCTTTTGGCTATTTGAGGAGAAGTTACTATACCCATTTTATATAAAATAACAGCACTAACAGCAGGCACAAACACAGAAAAAAATATAGCAATACCCAAAACAAGCCATTGCCCAATAGCTGTATATAAATACAAATAACCAGAATCTATGAGCAATAATACTCCGTAAATAGGAATAAGCATTGGTTGAAAAAAAATCGTAAAAAATTGTGCTATTCGTTTTGAAACATCCATATTATTCATTTACTATTGCATTAACTCATTTTCAGCACCATTATCATACCAATCTCCATTATCTTTGATTAGCTGTATAAGCCGTTGTACGGCTTCTTTTTCAGGGATATTTCTTTGTACGCATTCTTGTTTTTTATACAAACTTATCTTCCCTTTGCCTGCTCCTACGTATCCATAATCAGCATCTGCCATTTCGCCAGGACCATTCACTATACAACCCATAATACCAATTTTTAGATGATTAAGATGCGAGGTTGCTCGTTTTATATGTGCTATGGTTTGTTGTAAATCAAACAGGGTTCTACCACAACCAGGACACGAAATAAATTCAGTTTTACTCATCCTAGCACGTGTGGCTTGTAAAATAGAAAACGATAATGAAACAGTATCTTGTATCTTTTGTTTGTTTTCTAACATGATACCATCACCAAATCCATCAAGAAAAAATGAACCAATATCAACACTTGACTTTATTTGCAACATTTCAATATCCTCTTCATTATAGGCACGTTGCAACACTACTGGATTCTCAACCTGATAATAATGTAAAGTTGCAAAAACTTTTCTTCCTTCTCCTACTGGATTTTCAGATAGCAATTGAACTATTAAAATTACCCGTGTAGTAGCAGAAATAAACTCGCAAATTTCTTTTGTAATTTCTGTCGATTTCATCGAAAGAAAAACAATATCCGCATCACACATTTGTATATTAGTGTACGTTTCTATCGAAAACATTGGATACGTATTTTCTTCCTTTCGCCACACAGCCGCATCAATAATTTTTGGCGTTGGATATGTATTAACGATACTCGATCCCACATAAATAAAATCTGGTTTTGTAGCAGTAACATCTATACAATTCTCTGTATCTGATAATGAATGAATCACTATTGGAACATGCGTATTTCCAATCGGTCCTACAGGGATTGATTTTCTGCGATTATACGCAAAAGGCTTAAAAAAATTATTGTGGTAAATAAATGGTTCTATCGTTGGTGCTTTTGCTACTTGGTTAATATAATCTACCATCTTATTTGCCACCGGCAATTCATTCTTTGGATGCTCACTAAGAGACACCCTAATTGTATCACCAATACCATCTATAAGTAACGCTCCAATACCAACGGCAGATTTTATACGACCATCCTCTGCATCTCCAGCCTCTGTTACCCCAAGATGCAATGGAAATCTCATTCCTTCTTGTTGCATTGTTGCCACCAATAATCTTACAGTATGCACCATAACCATGGTGTTCGATGCTTTTACAGAAATAACAATACGTAAAAAATTATGTTTTCTACAAATACGCAAAAACTCCATACACGATTCCACCATCCCTTGTGGAGTATCACCAAAACGGCTCATTATTCTATCACTCAACGATCCATGATTCACGCCAATACGAATAGCAGTAGAATTTTCTTTACAAATTTCTAGTAATGGGATCAGTTTTTCTTCAATTTTAGCAATCTCTTTGGCATACTCTTCATCAGTATACTCATATTGCTGAAAAGTTTTAATACTATCCACAAAATTACCTGGATTAATCCGCACTTTTTCTACTATTCTTGCAGCTTCTTCAGCAACTTTGGGATTAAAATGAACGTCTGCCACAAGTGGCACAACATAGCCTTTTGCCAAAAGGTTCTTACGTATAAAATATAAGTTTTGAGCCTCTCTTACGCCTTGCGTTGTTAAACGCACCAACTCTGCTCCTGCATCAATTAATTCCTCACACTGAGCAGTACTTGCATCAGTATCCATCGTTGATGTATTCGTCATAGACTGTACTCTAATGGGATACTTTGAACCTACCCAAACAGTACCAATGAGCACCTGATCTGTATTTCTACGATGATAATTATATATATCAAGACAATAATCTCCCATGTGTATTTTCATAAAAATTCAACGACTCTTTCCATTTTCATACTTCTTGAGCCTTTTATTAGTATTGATAACCCCTGAAAATCTTTTTCTTGCAAATAAGCAACCAATTCATCTCCATTAGTAAGTGTGGTAAAATTTGATTTTGTTTGAGAGAATAAGCTTCCCACTAAACAGACCTTATCGAATTGCAACAGAGCTAATAAATCCACGATTTTTTGATGTTCATTTTGAGCCTCTTTACCTAATTCAAACATATCTCCAAGTATTAACATTTTGGGTAAAGATGTTGTTATATTTTTGAAATTACGAATAGCTGCTTCCATGCTTGTCGGATTTGCATTATACGCATCCAAAATCAATTCATTTTTGGACGTTTTCATATATTGCGAACGGTTATTTTCTGGCACGTATGCTTCAATACCATCCTTGCACTGTAATGCACTTACACCAAAATATACTCCCACAGCAACTGCGGCTAATAAATTAGATAAATTATATTCACCAATTAATGCTGTTTGGATACAATAGGTTGAATCATCATTTTTTGTCCATTCAAACGAAACAAAAGGAGAAACCTGTTTTATTCTTCCACTCACATAATTCTCATAGTTAGTACCATAAGAAATTTGATTTGTTCCTAATGCCATTTCTTGCAGATACGAATTATCTGAATCAATAAAAATTTTACCATTTGCTTTTAGAATATAATCATATAATTCTTTTTTTGTTTTGATAACACCTTCAAACGAACCAAATCCTTCTAAATGAGCCCTGCCAACATTGGTAATAATTCCATAATTGGGCAACGCTATTTCCACAAGCTCTTGAATATCTCCAGGGTGATTTGCTCCCATCTCAATAATAGCGAACTCTACATCAGGCGTAATGCCTAATATAGTTAAGGGCACACCAATGTGATTATTTAAATTCCCTTTCGTATAGTGTACTTTGTATTTTTGGCGTAATACAGCAGCACACAATTCTTTTGTGGTGGTTTTACCATTACTTCCCGTAATTCCTAATACAGGTATCGTTAGTTTTTTTCGATGAAAACGTGCCAAATCCTGCAAAGTAAGTAGTACATTGTCTACTACAAAACACCGAGCATCATGTATTTGCAATGGTTCGTCAATAATAGCATAAGCTGCTCCCTTTTCTAGTGCTTGCATAGCATATTGATTTCCATTAAAATTATCGCCTTTTAAAGCAAAAAAAATGGAATTACTTGGACAATTTCTACTGTCTGTAGTTATGTGTGGATGAGCTAAATATAACTCATATAAATCTGATATATTCATAATGGTGTAAATATGTAACGCAAAAGTAAAAAAAAGCTAGCGATTAAGTGGAAAAAAGACAAAAAAAAACAAAATCAAGCAAAAATTTATACCTTTGCAACTATAATTCTCATATATCATAGAATGAGACTTCATGTTATATGTTAGTTAATGCAAAATTCATCTATTTCTCTTATTACATAACAATGTTAATTTACCATGACAAAACATCTTATTTCATTTTTTTTCGCTATCCTACTAATTGGTCTTGCATCTTGTTTAAATGAGAAAGAAGATTTATCAAACAATCCACATCCGAGTGCAGTAAGCATACAAACAAATACGCTTGCCCCGGATATTGAATCGACAGTTTTTACGATTGATGAAACCAATCTTACCATAAGCAATAGTGACTCAATTGCATATAATAGTAGGATTGATAAATTGGTACCTGTATTTTCTTTTGCAGAAGGGGTAGAACAAATTCTGATAAATGGAACTATTTGGAATACAACAGATTCGATAGATTTTTCTTCTCCTGTTATTATTCAATTTAAAGCAAAAGATAAACTAACCACGGCAGAATATACTTTTAAGGTAAACAAGCACACAGTAGATCCAGAGGCTATTACATGGACTAAAAGAGCAGACAATTTTACCAACTTAACAAACATAGAAGAAATGGCAGGCTTATGGTTCCAATCACAAGCCATACTTTTTGTTCAAAAAGGAAATGAAACATTTGTGTTGAAAAGCAACAACGGACAAACATGGACAGAAGCAACATCAAGTAATATTCCGTTGGAGGTCAGCACCATACTTGTTCATAAAAATGCCATACTTGCCATTTCAAAAAATCATCATCTTATAACATCGGTAGATGGGATTAACTGGAGCATAATAAGTAGTAGTGATGAGATTTCATTTATTAACATCTTATGTTCATTACAAAACAAAGCTTGGATAGTTGGAGATAAAAACAATATAACATATATATACTCATATAATTCGGAATCTGAAACCATAACTGAAGTTACAACTGTTTCTGACAAATTACCGTATATTGAGGTTTCAAAGGCAATGATGAAAACGAAAAATGGTATTGAAAAATCAGTATTGATTAGTGGGAAGAACAACAACGACACTCCTGTATATTCAGTATTTTCATCTATGACTGGAGACTATTGGGTAAATGTAATAACAGAAACGGCATCATTAACTTTTGGAGAACGTATACACGCTACTGCTATTTGGCTAGACAGCAAGCTATTGTTATTTGGCGGATCAACCGCCAACAACAACAATTTGTTAGATGTATACATTTCATCAGACGAAGGCTACACTTGGGAAATAGCCTCATCAAACAAACAACTCCCTGTGGAGATTGGTGCAAGAAAAAAGATGATTGGTTTTGTGGATAGCAACAACACCCTTTGGCTAATTGGAGGTATAGATGCTTTGGGCAACATACAATCTGATGTATGGCAAGGTAGACTAAACAAATTTGATTTTATAAAACAAGATTGATATGTCAAAAACAGCACTATTTCCTGGTACATTCAACCCTTTTACAATTGGACATTATAGTTTGGTTAAACGTGCTCTAACCATATTTGATAAGGTAATAATTGCTATTGGGATTAACTCAACTAAAGAGAATAATCTTGATGAAATAGAAGAAAATAAAAAACAAATAGCCGATCTATTTAAAAATGAGAATGTAAAAGTAATTACCTATACTAATTTAACCGCAGATATCGTAAAAGCAGAAAAAGCATCTTGTATTGTTAGAGGAATTAGAGGAATAAGCGATTATGAGTACGAAAAAAATATGGCTGATATTAATAAAGAGTTATTTGAAATCGAAACCGTATTTTTATTTTCTGATTTAAAATATGCTCACATCTCCTCGTCTCTTATCAGAGAACTTAAACGCTTTGGCAAGGAATATAAACACCTATTACCTGAGAGTTAAACCATCAATTAATTGTTTATATAAACCTATTCCTTCTTCTATTTCAGAAATAAAAATATATTCATCTGCCGTATGAGAGCGGGCTGAATCCCCTACACCAATTTTTACACTTGGAAATTGCATAAATGTTTGATCAGACAAGGTAGCTGAACCAAATATTGTTGGTTTTATCGAAAGAAATCTCTTTACAAACACATGGTTTAAATCTATAGCAGAAGAATTAAGACGAAAAGATCGTGGTGTAACATCTGCTTCTACATATTGTTTCACAATGTCGAATACCTGCTGATTGGAATAACACTCGTTGACACGGATATCCACTGTAAACGCACAAGCATCAGGCACTACATTATGCTGTTTGCCCGCCTGAATCATTGTTACAGACATTTTTACTGCTCCCAATAAATCAGATTCTTTTTCGAATTGGTAATTTTTAAACCATTCAATATCGCGAATTGCCTTATAAATGGCATTTACGCCTTCTTCGCGTGCAGCATGACCACTTTGTCCTTTGGCGACACAATCAAGCACCATCAGCCCTTTTTCTGCTACCGCCAAATTCATTTGGGTAGGTTCTCCTACTATTGCAAAATCAATCTTTGGTAATACGGTTAATAAGCTTTCCATACCATTTACTCCAGAAATCTCCTCTTCAGCCGAAATGGCTAATAATAAATTATAGGATTGTTCTGTGTCTTTTAACATTAAAAAAACAGTGATTAATGATACTAAAGATGCATGGGCATCATTAGCTCCTAAGCCAATAATTCGTCCGTCAAGCAGTGTTGGCTGATAAGGAGGAAATGTCCACGAATCGCTCGGACGCACAGTATCCATATGCGAATTTAACATTAGCGTAGGTTTGTTTTCATCATACGATTTAGCAAAACAAAAGAGATTGTTTTTATGGCGTTGAACATCACAATCATGTTGTTTTAAAAAATTAACAAGAAAATCAGATTTTTCTTGTTCACTTTTACTAATTGACGGTATAACAAGTAATGATGTTAATAGTTCAATTGGATTAATAATTATTGCTTTCATATAGCTAATCTGTTAGTACTACTGTTCCAGCATCTTTGCCTATGGCTGTAGCGTTGGTTATAACTACTTTACTCACTCCCGCTTGTATGGCTTGAAAAGCATTTTCAAGCTTGGGTATCATCCCTCCCTTAATTATTCCTTGGTGCACATATTTGTTAAATAATGAAGGAGTAATTAGCGGAATAACACTATTATCATCCATTTCATCGGATAAAACACCATTTTTCTCAAAACAATACACTAACGTTATATCAAAATAAGTGGATAATGATTTTGCCAACTCACTAGCAATAGTATCTGCATTTGTATTTAGCATAGAACCAGCTCCATCATGCGTAAGAGGAGCTACTATGGGTACTATACCTTGCTGTATTAATGAGGCTACTATCTGAGCATTTACATGCTTCACATCTCCTACATAACCATAGTCCACTTCTTTTATTGGACGTTTAACACTTTCTATAATATTCATATCTGCCCCCGTTAGTCCTAACGCATTTACCCCCAATGCTTGTAGTCCTGCTACAATATTCTTATTAACCAGTCCACCATAAACCATTGTTACTACATCCAAGGTCTGTTTGTCTGTAATTCTTCTTCCGTCTACCATTTTGCTTTCTATACCTAATTTCTCGCTCAGTTTAGTAGCAGAGCGTCCACCTCCATGTACCAAGACTTTATATCCTTCTGTATGTGCAAAATCTTTCAAAAAAGAAGCTAAACTAACTGATTCCTCTACAATTTTACCTCCCACTTTAATTATAATCAACGACTGTTTCATGTTTCTATTCTAATAAATATAGTAGTTAAAAAAATAAGCAAGCATTCATCTGTTTTACTTTCTTGCTTTTTTCTTGTGCAAATGTAAAAAAAAGATATGTTTATTCTTATTTTTACGCTATTTTTGTGCAAATTATTTCATGATACCATGCAAAAAAGGAAAATAACAGAGTTAAATCGCATTAGTGTAGAAGAATTTCAGTCGAAAACTAAACTGCCACTTGTTGTTATTTTGGATAATATACGAAGTCTACACAATATTGGTGCTATTTTTAGAACTTGTGATGCTTTTTTGATAGAAGAGATTTATCTTTGTGGTATTACAGCCACCCCTCCTAATGCTGAAATTCATAAAACAGCTTTAGGTGCAGAAAACACGGTGAAATGGGTATATTTTGAATCAATAATGGATGCAATCCGACAATTACAGACCAAGGGATACTCCGTATTTGCCGTAGAGCAAGTAAAACAAAGCATTCCTCTCAACGAATTGAAAATTGACGTAACAAAAAAATACGCTATAATTGTAGGCAACGAAGTAAAGGGAGTGCAACAAGTAGCTGTAGATATGTGCAACGGTGCTATTGAAATACCACAGTTTGGAACAAAGCACTCACTAAACGTATCCATTGCAGCAGGAATAGTTATTTGGGATTTGGTAAAAGAATTATCTACATCACAATCAGAAAGAGGATGAGCTTATCGGTATGTATATATTGTGCATCTAGCAATGCCATAAACTCTGTTTATTATCAAGAGGCAGAAAAACTAGCTAGATTATTGGCTCAAAACAACGTTAACGTTAAGTTTGGAGGTGGTAGTAGCGGACTTATGGGAAAAATTGCAGATGTGTATGTGGAAGAGAACAATGACAATATAGTAGGAATTATCCCTAAATTCATGTGTGAAGAAGGCTGGCAACATCAACAACTAAAACAGTTAATTGTAACAGAAACAATGCACGAGAGAAAACAAAAAATGATAGAAAATGTAGATGCAGCAATTGCTTTACCGGGTGGAATTGGTACGTTAGAAGAAGTGTTAGAGGTACTCACTTGGAAACAATTAGGAATTTTCTTAAAACCTATCTTACTCGTAAACATTAATGGATATTTCGATCCACTACTTATTGCGTTAGAACACGCTGTGTCAGAAAACTTTATGAGAAAAGAACATTTACAATTATTTACCATCATAAGTTCGGTAGAAAACATATTGCAGGACATACAAAAAAACCCTACATATGATGTATCCATAAGAAAAATTGCACAAATTTAACTATCTATGCCAGAAGACTCTTTAGTACAGATTACAAATAACTATCCCCCTTTGTTGCAGAGCCCTGACTCTATTACAAACCATGTTCCAGTGTGGGATGATATACTCTTTTCTTCTACTATGCACATAGATAGTACGCGGATACTGATTCCAGAAGGAATGGAAAGTATATGGCGAACAACTTCATTTTTTCATTCTGATAGTGTGATTGCATTACTATTGAGCATATTTATTTTACTGTGTATTACTATTGCATTTTTTCGTAAAGCCAAAACACATTATTTTACAAGTATATTTAAACACAAAAACGAAACGGAACAAATTAATCTAACAGTATTAGAACAATGGAAACAAGTTCTGTATAGTCTATTTGGATTAATTGGATACACGAGCATAGCACTTTATTTAGTTGTAGAAAAATCTACTATCACAAACTATTATGAAACATGGGAAATAGGAGGATGGCTTTTTGTTGCCCTTTTTCTGTATTTTTTTATCAAATATATCTTGTTGAAACTCTATGTGTATACATTTTTTTCAACAACAAACAGTCTCGCTATAAGGCAATATTTTTCAATCATTTTCTATAGTGGACAACTTACCTTTCTGTTTCTTTTGGGAATTTTATTTAGTAATGAATACGTACACATATACCTATATTACGGGGTAGCAATACTAGCCTTATTAACGTTATTGTCAATGTTTTATATCATATACAGAACTTTTTTCAGTAAAATACATTTAGTTTTATATTTTATTTTGTACCTTTGCACTCTAGAAATTTTACCCTTATGTTTACTTATAAAGGTTCTTGTAGGGGACATATATTTTATCAACCATTAAATTGTAAAGCATTGAAAATCAAGAAAATACTCGTATCTCAGCCAGCTCCTGAAAACGATAAATCTCCGTATTATGATATAGCAGAAAAATACAATGTAAAGATAGAATTTCGTCCATTCATTAAAGTGGAACCTCTGCCTTTAAAAGATTTCCGACAACAGCGCATATCTATTTTAGAACATACTGCTGTTATTTTTACTGCTCGCACCGCTATCGACCATTTTTTTTCGATATGTGAAGAACTGCGTATTACTGTCCCCGAAACAATGAAATATTTTTGCGTAACCGAAACAATAGCAAATTACCTACAAAAATTTATTGATTACCGTAAACGTAAAGTTTTTTTTCCAAAAACAGGAAAACAAGAAGACATTATAATACCCGTTACAAAACATAAAACGGAAAAGTTTTTGTTAGTTGTATCTGATGTACATACTGATAAATTTGTGTCTCTATTAGAAAAAAATACAATTCAGTACACAAAAGGAGTATTCTATCGTACGGTGAGCAATTATTTTTCGCCCGAAGAGGCTTTTGATTATGATATGTTGCTATTTTTTAGTCCTGCAGGAGTTGACTCTTTGTTCAAAAATTTCCCTAATTATCAACAAGGAGAAGTGTATATTGGATGTTTTGGCACAACCACAGCCCTAGCTGTAAAAAATGCAGGATTACGATTAGATGTAGAAGCTCCTACAAAAGAATCTCCCTCAATGACAAGTGCTTTGGACGCTTTCTTAAAAGAAAAAGCAAAAATGAATGGAAAAAAATAATACCATTTTGAAGTAATAGTATCTCTCATTGATTAGCTTGAAAAAAAAAGCTATCTTTGAGAGATATTTTTTTAGTATGAAAACACTTCGTTTTACCTTCCCTAAAAAAGAACACTTGTGTGGAAAAACGACCATTGATAAATTGTTCGAAAAGAACAATTCATTTTTGCAGTATCCTTTACGTGTATTATACAAAATAGAAAAGAATCCCGACAATAAGATTCCTGCAAAAATCTTACTATCAGTATCCAAAAAGTATTTTAAAAGAGCAATACATAGAAATACACTAAAAAGAAAAATGCGAGAAGCTTATCGCAAACAAAAAAGCCCTTTAATACTGCTTTTATCTGAAAAAAATTTATCTATTACAATGGCTATTCTATACATTTCTAAAGAACCTATAAGCTATGAGCAAATAGATGCAGGGATGAAAGAGTGTATCACAAAACTCATGCACAAAATTGAGAATACAACACCAAAATGATAAAAAAACTATTACAAACCATACTGCTAATACCGATATACATCTACAGAGGCATCATTTCTCCTATCAAACCTCCGTCATGTAGGTATACCCCTACCTGCTCTGAATATGCTATACAAGCAATAAAAAAACATGGACCTTTGAAAGGAATGCATTTAGCAATTAGACGTTTATTAAGCTGTCACCCGTGGGGAGGTAGCGGATATGATCCTGTTCCATAATTCTAATACGAAGAAAATGTATTACAATATCCACTCCCATAAGGTAGCAAAATGCGATAATACCATTACCATATATAATGTTTCTCTACATAATGATATTACTATCTCCGCACTGTCATCTATTGGTATTGCTCCTTGGGAAAGCGATTTATACACTAAGACAAATGTAGCATTGTTAACTAAATATGGTATAAACGAAAACGTGGTTGCCATTGGGGAAGTGGGTTTAGATAAACGAATAGACACTCCTTTAACACAACAATTAGCTATCTTCACACACCAAATTTTAATAGCAGAGCAATGCAATAAACCAATGATAATACACTGTGTAGGTTACTATAACGAATTAATACAATTATTTCGGAAACGCCGACCTACAGTTAAGTATATCCTACATGGATTTAGAGGAAAATCTCCATTAGCACAAGAACTTGTTAAACATGGATTTTACATTTCATTGGGAGAAAAAAGCGTACTTCACCAAGAGTCTATTCAACAAATACCTCTGAACAAAATATTGATAGAAACAGATGATTCTGACATACATGTAGAAGAGGTTTACAAATCTATTTCTAGTATAAAAAACATTTCAGTAGAAGAGCTAAAAAAAAGCATTGAGGAAAATATCACTCAATGCTTTGGATGGAACTTGCGAAATTAAGACATTATATTTTCTTTGTTAATGTTGTGGAGTCTTTTACCGCTTCTTCAACATTGATAATATAATCACCCAATTTTTCACATTCTATAATCAAATCCATATACGTTACACTCGCTTGATATGAATATTTTTTCCCATTTACATCCACAACATTTTGCATTTTCAGGGCATTTCTTAATTCATTTATTTCTGATTCAATCTCTTTACAATAGCCCAAATCAACAGATGTTTTTGTATCAAAATCAGCAAGCACGTGCATCATCTCATCATACGCTTTAATAACAGAATCAAACATCTTTTCTACATTCGCATTCATTTGCTCAGTATACTCCGATTTATCTTCATTTCTGCGTTTTATAATACGTGCCATATTATAACAACTATCCCCAATGCTTTCTATTTCAGACACCATACGTAAAATACTTTGCAAACGGTTTTTACTCTCATCACTCAATCTGCCTTCTGCCACCTTGGTTAAATATTGAGCAATCTCAACCTCCATTCTATCGCTAATATTTTCATACTTAGCAATTCTATCATAGGTTTTTTGAAAAGCCTGCACATCTTTTTCTACATACAATTCTTTCACCATATAAAACATACGCAACGTGCGTTCGGCATACACATTTACCTCTTTAGTTGCTTGAATAATAGACAATTCGGAAGTAGAAAGCAAACCTGTAGATATATGTGTAAGATGGAATTCTTCGTCTGATTTCTTTTTAGGAATTATCCAAGATACCGTTTTAGCAATAAGACCTACAAAAAATATCATAATAGAAGTATTAATAATATTAAATACAGTATGAAACACAGATAATGCATAGGATGTTGCCAATTGACTTCCTTCAAATTTTTCTTTTAATGCCAACTGATCTACAGAAAGAGAGGACGAATCGGCTGTACTAATCAGATTTAACGTTTCAGAATCAATTGTTTTAGTCATAGCTTGCAACTGTGTAGGGTCGCCAGGTCCATATTTTTGAACTATATCTGCTACCATATCAATAAAATTATAAAACACGAACAGCATCCAAATAACACCAAATAGATTAAATAATGAGTGAGCCAAAGCTGCTCGTTTTGAAGAAACGTTAGCAGGTATAGCGGCAATATTTGCAGTAATGGTAGTCCCGATATTTTCGCCTAATACCATCGCAGCTCCCAATTCAAATGATATCCAACCTTTACTACACATAATCAGCGTAATTGCCATAGTAGCAGAAGAAGACTGCACTACGATAGTTAATATTGTTCCTATGAGCAAGAATATCAACACAGAACCAAACCCAAAGTTGGTATATTGGGTTAAGAACGCCAAAATTTCTGGATTACTTCGTAAATCAGGAACGGCATTTTTCAACATATCCAATCCCATAAACAAAAGGGCAAAACCCAAGATCAGCTCTCCTAAGGATTTTCTTTTGTTATTAGAAGAAAATACCAATGGAAATGCAAAAGCAATCAGTGGAACGGCAAATGCAGCAATACTAACCTTAAAACCAAACAGAGAAATTATCCAAGCAGTAACAGTTGTACCTATATTGGCTCCCATGATAACGGTGATTGATTGGAAAAGCGTTAATAATCCTGCGTTAACAAAACTTACAACCATCACTGTAGTTGCAGAAGACGACTGGATTAAAGCTGTAACAAAAACGCCTGTGATAACCCCCATGATACGGTTTTTGGTCATTGCTGCCAATACTGAACGTAAGCTATCGCCTGCTACTCGTTGCAAACCTTCACTCATCAGCTTCATTCCATACAAAAACAAACCCAATGAGCCAATTAATACTAATAAATCAAAAAATGTGTATTCCATAACGGATTTTATTTAAAAAAGTAAGGTACAAAAATAATATTTTTTATACATTTACAAAGATTTTTTTAAATAAAAGTTAAATAAATATAGCATACAGTTATGGGAAAATACCTTGAGATTATCTGTAAGAACAACCAAAAGAAAGCTTTAATTCCTTTTGGTAGAAGCTTAGCAGAAGTATTTGAAGATTTAAAAATTGAACTACCTTATCAAGTGGTAGCCGCTCGAGTAAATAATAAAATTGAAAGCTTAAATTATTGCCTTTATCGCAATAAAACTATCGAATTTGTAGATTTGAGTTGCGAATCGGGCATGCGTGTATATGTACGTTCGTTGGTGTTTGTATTGTTTAAAGCCATTGTAGACTTAATTCCCAATGGGAGGCTTCGGGTAGAACATCCAGTATCGAAGGGATATTATTGCGAAATTACGGCTAATGGAGAAAAAATCTCTTTTGAACAATTAGCTGCTATTAAAATACGTATGAAAGAAATCATTGAGCAAAACATCCGATTTGTATCAGAAGACAAACCAACATCGGAGGTAATTGAAGTTTTTGCAAAACACAACAGAACAGATAATGTTGATTTGTTGCAAACATATAAAAACTATTACACAGAGTACCATTCGCTTGATGGATTACCCGATTTTTACAGTGGCGTAGTATTACCCAGCACTGGTTATTTATCTCTATTTGATATACATCCGTATTATAAGGGCTTTTTGATACAAATACCCAAACGTAGTAACCCAATAGAACTTGAAGAGATTGTGGTGCAAAATAAATTACTAGAAGTTTTTGCTGATCATTATAAATGGTGCAGAATAATGGGCATCAATAATATAGCTGATTTCAATAACATAGAAAAAGGCAAGCTACGTGATTTTATTAAAGTAACTGAAGCTTTACACGAGAAGCAAATTTCAAAAATGGCAGATACTATCGCCGAACGGAGTGAAAAAACAAAAATTGTATTGGTTTCAGGTCCTTCTTCTTCTGGTAAAACTACCTTTACCAAACGATTGAGTGTGCAACTTATGGCGTCGGGTATTAAACCCATTTCTTTATCATTAGACAATTATTTTGTAGATAGAGAAAATACCCCATTAGACGAAAAAGGCGATTATGATTTTGAATCTTTGTATGCACTCGACATCGCTTATTTTAACAAACAATTAGCAGAGCTATTGAACGGGGAAGAAATTCAACTACCTACGTTTAACTTTGAAACAGGGAAACGGATGTTCAAAGGCGAAAAACTTAAACTACACAATGACAATATACTCATTATAGAAGGAATACATGCTCTTAACCCTACACTAACATCCTCTATACCAAGTGAAACCATGTATAAAGTATATGTTTCGGCACTTACCACCTTATCACTCAACGACCATAACTGGATACCTACTACCGACACACGTATACTAAGACGTTTGATACGCGATTATAAATACCGTGGCTATTCGGCTATCGACACACTCAAACGTTGGCCCAGTGTAAAAAAAGGGGAAGAGAAATGGATTTTCCCCTACCAAGAAAATGCTGACGCCATGTTCAACTCATCGCTATTGTTTGAATTGGCTGCCCTTAAAAAACAAGCCGAACCCATTTTAATGGAAGTTCATCACGATTCAGAAGCATACCCAGAAGCTCATCGTTTACTAAAACTCTTACAATTTTTTGAACCATTTCCGTATGGAGAAATTCCTGCTACATCGCTGTTACGAGAATTTTTGGGGAAAAGTGGCTTTCGGTATTAAGAAAAAATGGGGAAATAAAAATACAAATAATTATAAGGGATCTCTATAAGTAAAATCTTCTATAATTATTTGTATTGTATATACTATTTTGCCCCTTATGGTACAGGACAAAAATCTCCAGTACCAGTAAAAGAGAATGTAGTACCATCAAATACTACGTTTTGTCCGCTCATCCAAGAACCATCAACGATAACTTTCATTTGGAAACCAGCAGGATAAGCTCCTGTCCAAGTATATGAACCATTAGATTGACGAGTCATTTGTCTGTCAGAGTCTCCCCAGCCTTTGTCGTCGAAATTACCTGCAAAGATAACAACAGCATTAACTGAAAGGTTGCAAGCTGGAGTAAAGGTAAATGTACCTGTTCCACCTGGAACCATATTACAAGGTTCTATTTTCCATTCTTCAATATCAATATACACCACTGTTGCACAAGAATTTATTCGGAGTAGACCAGAACCATTCGGATCAAATTCTGCATCGCCTTTCATAATTCTATACTTACTCCATTTGTTTTCCCACGTTACATTTCCTTGTTCAGGCAGTGCAAACACTAGGAATTGATTCATAGGCTGACAGTCAACAGTAGCTGAATACCATGTATCTGTACCTTGCACCTTATTAAATCTCAAAGAAGTAGATGAAGGCTCAAAATCAGACTGCCCAGTTATTACTACACCATTACAAGTGCCTTCTGGTATTCGAATAGCCAAAGTAACTTTCCCTGAAGAAGGGTTTAGCAATTCAGGTTGAGTTTCAAGACCATCAAGAGTTAAGACTGTTGAACCATAGCTTATTCCAATTTCATTTCTCACATAAGGTATAGCATAAAAAACCCCAGATTGATTAATCTGCACGATAAAAGAATGTGCATCGAAATCCACGGCTGTTACTTTAGTTCCAACTAACGAAGCAAGTAGTTGTTTGGAGGTGTTATATAAAACTCCTCTTTCAAGAATTGAAGATCCTGAACCACCCTGTACTAAACATTCAATAGAAAAAACTCCATTAGTTTTAGTCACATTCTTAACACTTACATCAGCCAATGTTGTAAAACTCACTTCATTTCCATATCCTACGCCATTGTGATTTACAGCAAAAGAACGTACATAATAGGTAGTATTAGGTTGTAAATTAGTAACAACTGCTGAAAACTCATCAAAATTTGCATTTACATCAATTACGTTATTATCTAAGGTAGGCATTGGGGTAGTTGCCCATACGAATCCTTTTTTAAGTACAACAATAGCATTTTTATCTACAGATGATGCCATCAGCGTTGCAGAAGTCTTACTAGCATCAATGGCGGGAAGTGTAGTTAATGCTGGAGTTAAGTTAGTAGCATTTCCACTTCCAACAGCCACCCAATTACTTCCATTACAAAAAACTAAGTTGTTATTGTCTTCATCGTATCTTATAGCACCTCTGTTAGTTGTTCCACATTCCTCATTGCTTATAGTTAGCAAACGATTAACCGTTTCTGCATGTTTAGCATAAGGAACACTCAAAATTTGAGCTACTGTAGTAATAGTATAATTACCATTTCCTTCTATATCAACTTCAGTTTTGATAAAATATGGACCATTTGCCCAATCAATAGTACTAAAACCTGCTTGAGAGCCAATTTTGATATTCAACAGACCATTAACATTAGTAGTAGGCGATAGTATTTCTTGATAAACTACTTCTCCAGATTCGCTCCCTTTAAGTATAGTAACTTTTAGCCCAATTGTTTTATTTGATACCAACTGATCATTGCTATTGCGAACTATTGCTTGATAACTTAATTGTTCAGGTGTTTGTGCAGATAAATTTCCCACAAAAACGAAAGCCAACAATATAGCTAGAAAATTGTAAAAAATGTTTCTCATATTAATACGTTTTAATGTTTGATTATTTTAAATGTTTTGATTACTTGTTTTGTTTGTTGTATCTCTAAGAAATATACCCCTTTTGATTGTCCAGTCATATCTAAAGATGTTGTATTATCTGTAATTATTGCTTTTTTTATAAGTCTTCCTTGCATATCGTATAATACGTAACTCAAATCCATTAATGAAACATCTTCAATGCTTAACGTTAGTATATCTTTTGTTGGGATTGGGTATACAGCTACTTTTAAATCAATCCCTGAAAATTCTTTTATACCAATAACCACCGAAATTTCTAATGGTTGCTGTAATCCTATAGATAATGAACCTTGTGTATCATCGCTATTCTCATAGGCTAATTCCATAACAGAGTAAGTAATAGAACCTCCAATTCCAGATTCACTCCCTCCTAATGCATTAAAACCTCCCATGCAAAAAGCAGAGAAAATACTAAAAACGAACATATTCATTATAACAAAAGAAATCTTTTTGAAAGATACTGATACATTTTTTTTCATTCTTAATTATACTTTGAGTATTAATATACAATTCATTTATTACATTAAAAAAGTTTACAAAAATAACATTATTAAAGTTTGTATACAATTTTTATTTACGTATACTGATTGTCAATCTATTAATTTATATATATAACAAAAAATAGTGGAAGAATCCTTTTTTCTTCCACTATTTAAATCAGGGCTTATTGCTTAATTTACATTAAACAATTTCTATCCCTTGTTGAGCACACATCTCAAGAGCCATGTCTTTCAATTTGTATTTTTGTATTTTACCACTTCCTGTCATTGGGTATTTATCAATAAAAAATACATACTTGGGTATTTTATAGCGAGATATTTTCCCTCTACAAAATTCGCGTACATCTTCTTCTTTCAGGGTTTGCCCTTCTTTCAGAATGATAAATGCTCCTACTTCTTCGCCGTATTTCTTCGATGGAACCGCCGCAACTTGAATATCTTTTATCTCGGGCATTTTATACAAAAATTCTTCTATCTCGCGAGGATAGATATTTTCGCCTCCTCGTATAATCATATCTTTAATACGACCTGTAATACGGTAATTGCCATTTTCATCTTTTACACCCAAATCGCCCGAATGTAAAAACCCATCTTTATCAATTATCTCGTCAGTAGCAGCTTGGTTTTTATAATACCCTTTCATGATATTAAACCCTCTGCAACACATTTCTCCTTGTACGCCTACAGGGCATTCTTCTCCTGTTTCTGGATTGATAACCCGTACTTCAACATGAGGATAATCGCTTCCAACAGTAGTACAACGCACTTCAAACGAATCATCTAAACGTGTTTGTGTCATACCTGGTGATGTTTCCGTTAAGCCATATACGCTTGTAATTGTCATAAACATTTTATCGCTAACCTGCCTCATTAGTTCGATAGGGCACAATGCTCCAGCCATAATTCCTGTTCGTAACGAACTCATATCAAACATTGAAAACATTGGGTGATTGAGTTCAGAGATAAACATTGTAGGCACACCATACAAGGCGGTACATCTTTCCTTATGAATAGACGCGAGCACTACTAGCGGATCGAATTTTTCGACCATTACCATCGTAGAACCATGCGTTAAGCAATTCATTACTGCCAATACTACTCCAAAACAATGAAACAATGGTACACATACACATAATTTATCGTCTTGCGTAAATTTCATGTTTTCACCTGTAATCAAGCCGTTATTTACAATATTATGATGCGAAAGCATTACTCCTTTAGGAAAACCAGTTGTACCAGACGTGTATTGCATATTTACCACTTCATGACAATGCACATTCTGTTTTGCGTCTATTAATCGTTTATCGTCAACATTTTTACCTAGCAACAACAACTCTGGGGTATTGTACATCCCTCTAAATTTCTCTTGACCTATATACACCACATTTTTCATCTTAGGAAAACGCTCGCTGTTGAGGTATCCTCTCTGTGATGTTTTTAATTCGGGCAACATGGTATAAGTCATATCCACATAGTCGCATTCCCAAGTGCCATCAATAATACACAAGGTATGCATGTCGGAATTTTGACACAAATATTCTAACTCGTGTTGCTTGTAGTTTGTGTTAACCGTTACCAATACGGCTCCTATTTTGGATGCAGCAAATAAAAAAGTGAGCCAATCAGGCACATTGGTTGCCCAAATGCCCACATGGTGCCCTTTTTCAATGCCTATTGCCATTAAACCCTTTGCCAAGTCATTTACTCGCTGGTCAAAATCATGCCAAGTAAAACGTAAGTCTCTGTCAGAATATACGATACATTCTTTATTTGGTATTTCTTTAGCCCAGTACTCGAGCCATCCTCCAATTGTTCTGTCTGATAATTGCATATCTATAATTGCTCTAAAATTAGTATTCATAAAGATTCGTTGAATGGCACTAAAAAGGACTATACACAACTGCTAAAATTTTAGCTCCTTTTTCTTTATGTGCATGTACATGATGCTCTACAATAGAATCGTAGAAAATACTATCTCCTTCTTGCAAATGATACACAGCTTTTCCGTAATTAATCTCGATTTCACCAGATAAAACATAAATAAACTCTTCCCCTTCGTGTGCTGATAAAATAAAATCTTTGCTTACAGATGGTTGGATATCTATAATAAAAGGTTCCATATGACGACCAGCTTTTTGACCTGCCAAAGAATAGTATTCCATATGCTTGCGGGCACCTACCATATCGTTTGAAAAACTTAAACTTCCAGATTTTTCACCTTTACGACATACAACTGGGCCAATTTCCGTATTATCATCCAAAAAAGTACCTAAGCGAACACCTAATGCACGTGCTATCTTAGTCAATGGAGCTAATGAGGGAAGTTTTTCGTCTTCTTCTATTGAACGAATTTGCTCTACAGCTAAACCCGAACGTTCGGCTAATTGTTCTACGGTAATATCTTTACCTTCTCTAATTGTTTTAATTTTTTTACCAACAAATGCATTGTTTTGTGACATAGATTTAATTTTTTATGGTTATCAGATTAAAATATCATAGTATATCGACCACAAAAATATACATTTTATCTTATCAAACAATATTTTTAGCTTATTTACAACCAAAAGTTATATTTTTGCGTTAATCAAGTATTTTTTCACATCCAAATAAAAACGAAAATAGTCCAGAAGACATATTCTAAAACTTCTAACTAACAGAGAAAAATACGTTTACATAAAAAGAACTTCTATTTGCATAAATATAAAAAGAAAAATAGAGAGAGGTAGTACAATTTGCAAAAAAACTGTATATTTGTTCAACTAAATCAATTACTTACATGCGACTGCTAACTGGAAAAAATCGATGGCTACTGCACATTACATATTGGGTAATGGTGGTGTTATTATTTACATTTTTCTGGGGCACTCGTTATGGAAACTATTGGGTGTGTTTCTACAACGAGTTGTATTTTTTACCTATCAAAATTGCAGCCACTTACTTTGGATTATATTATCTTATACCACAACTTTTTAAACGCAACTATTACCGCGTTGTAGTTGCTGGTAGTTTTATGTTTATTGGCAGTGGTCTTTTACAACGAATTATTGGTTACTACTCATTTATCCCCGAAGTAGGATTTTATTTACCCGACATTCCTCTGTTTGACATTACTGAAATTTTACATAAGATAATGGATATAAATGCGGTAATGATTATTCCTTTTTCCATCAAATTCTACACCCATTATTTAGATAAAGAGCATAAAATACTTATTTTATCTCAGGAAAAAACGGAAGCAGAGCTACATTTTTTACGGAGCCAAATACAGCCCCATTTTTTATTCAATGTGCTTAACGATATTTATGCAATGGCATTATTGAATAAAAAAGAAACACCCGATTCCATCCTAAAATTAGCGGATTTGATGCGGTATGTTTTGCAAGAATCCACGGCTAGTAAAGTGCCATTAGAAAAAGAAATTAACTATATCCGAAATTACATTGATTTAGAAAAATTACGCTATAATGATTTGTATGCTATTTCCTTTGAAATACACGGAGATATTGCAAATAAGATGATTACCCCTCTTTTGCTACTACCATTTATCGAAAATGCTTATAAACACTCTACTACAAATGATACAGGTGGGGCTTGGATAAAGATTCGTATCAGCCTAACAAATGAGGTATTAACGCTTGAAATTATGAACAGTTTTGACCGCAATATCCCGAAAGTTACGCAAGTTTCGTCTGGTATTGGCATTCAAAATGTAAAAAAACGATTGGATATTTTATATCAGGGTAAGTACACTTTTTACACAGAAAACACTCCTGAGAGTTATAAAACTATACTAACAATAAACCTAGATACATGAAAAAGATTCGTTGTTTATTGGTAGATGATGAGCATTTGGCTTTAGAGATACTGGAGCTATATTGCAGTAAAATTGATTATCTTGATGTAGTTGGCACGTGTAAAAATGCCGATGAAGCCGCATTTTTTTTGCAACACAATAAGGTTGATTTGCTATTATTAGATATTCAAATGCCAAGACTAAACGGAATGGAGTGGTATAAAAATCTATCAAGCAAACCTCTTGTTATATTTTGTACAGCCTTTCAGCATTTTGCCGTAGAAAGTTACGAAGTAAATGCTATTGATTATTTACTTAAACCATTTTCATTGGAACGCTTTAACAAAGCAATAGAAAAGACAAAGGAAATAATTGAGAAAAAAACGAATCAAGAAACCATAGAACAGTCTATTTTTGTTCGTTCTGACAGAAAAGAAATTCGGGTTAAAATTGACGATATACTATTTATTCAAAGTATGAGCAACTACTATGTAGTAACCACGACAGAGAAAAAAATAATTGGATACGGTTCTATTTCAACACTGGAGTCAACTCTTCAAGCTTTTAATTTTATACGCATTCATCGGTCATATTTAGTAGCTAAAAATAAAATTGGAACCATTGCTACAAACTCTATTATTGTATCTACTTACGAACTGCCAATTGGTCGCAATTATCGAAAAAATATAGAAAATATCCGAAAATCTCCTTAAAAAAGTTCAGAATATCTACATTACACTATAAACAATATGAAAGAATTGCTGATTTCGTGCCTTATTACTTTACAAATACTTGCATTTATAGGGTGTGAAAAGACGACTCCCGAGATACAACCATCCTACACACAGTATGGCACACCTTTCGAAGAAATGCCTCAGACCAGCGACATTGTACTATATGAAGTAAATTTAAGGGCGTTTAGTACGAGTGGAACTATTCAGGGAGTAATTAATCGACTTGACGAATTAGAATCGTTAGGTATAAATGTAATTTGGCTTATGCCTATACATCCAATAGGACAAGTTAATTCGGTAAATTCCCCCTATTCTGTACAAAATTACAAGGCAATTAGTTCTGAATATGGCTCATTAAGCGACTTACGGCATTTAACCACCGAAGCTCATAACCGTGGAATGGCTGTAATCATTGACTGGATAGCCAATCATACAGCTTGGGACAACGAGTGGATTGAAAACAAAAGCTGGTACACGCAAAATGTGAACGGAGACATTGTTCATCCTGCAGGCACTAATTGGCTGGATGTAGCCGATTTAAATTTTAGTAATCCCGATATGCGATTGGCAATGATTGATGCCATGAAATACTGGGTACTAGAGGCAAATATTGATGGTTTTAGATGTGACCATGCGGATGGGGTCCCTTCTACATTTTGGAAACAAGCCATTGACACATTACGTAATCTGCCAAATAGAAAAATAATAATGCTAGCTGAAGGAGCCAGAACTAATCATTACTCCGCAGGATTTGACTTGTTATATGCTTGGAATTTTTATTACAAACTAAAGGATATTTTTAACGGTGAAACCGCTACTTCTTTATATACAACCCATGTAAGTGAATATGCAACTGTACCTCAAGGGAAACACCGAATGCGATATACTACCAACCACGACGAATCCGCTTGGGAGGATACCCCTATTACCTTTTTTAACGGTAAAAATGGAGCTTTAGCGGCCTCTGTTACAGCTATTTTTATGGATGGCGTGCCATTGTTTTATACTGGACAAGAAGTAGGTAGAGCATCCAAACTCCCTTTT
>JAAYPI010000002.1 GCA_012519885.1 Bacteroidales bacterium | reverse complement strand
AATCCAACAAATGTGTTCCGATTGTTATTAACGGAATTGAAAATCATATACATATCCTTTGTATTCTATCCAAGAATATTGCTTTAGCCGATTTGCTTGAACAATTAAAACGAAAAAGCAGTCGTTGGCTTAAAACAAAGGGGGCTCATTATACTGATTTTGCTTGGCAGGGTGGTTACGGAGCTTTTTCGGTAAGTCAAGGCAAGGTGGATGTTGTGAAGCGGTATATTGAAAATCAAAAAGAACACCATAAAACTGAAACAATAAAAGATGAATATATTCGGTTTTTAACAGAATATGAGATAGATTATAATAAAGATTACCTTTGGAATTAAATGGTAGCAAGCTGGTAACCGATATCGCCCCCATCTGCGATATGAGCTAGATGTTATTCGGCACGTAAAATCGATGGAAATACCGTTGGTTTCTTCGTTAAAAAACTGGCCGTGAGCGTGGGTGGATGATTATAAACCTATGGCGTTGCCATAGGCTGATGATATATATGGCTTTCAGCCAATTATACACAGCAACGCCCTGAAAGGGCAACATAACATTAACCCAATAAGAAAAACGAGACATATAAGCTGATAATACATATGACCTAAAACCTATGAGATACAGCAACGCCCTGAAAGGGCAAATAACATTAACCCAACAGCATCGCCTTGGGATAAAAACACAAAACATACAAATCTACGCCCTGAAAGGGCAACATAACATCAACCTAACAGCATCGCTTAGAGATAAGAATACCGAATGGCAAAATATAACAAGTCCGATAAATACCCCCTCTAAAAATCTTTTTTCACTTCCTATCGTTAAATTATTTTAAATCGCTTGCGATATAAAATAATAACCGTATATTTGTATCGCATACGATATATTTATAACTAATAAATAACCATAATGGCAACACAACTAGGATTTTATGATTTTACAGCTAAATCATTACAAGGAAAAGAAACCAGCCTTGCAACTTATGCAGGCAAAACAATTATTATAGTAAACACAGCAAGCAAATGTGGACTAACACCCCAATTTGAAGGACTAGAAAACTTGTATCAAGAATACAAAGATAAGGGGCTAGTAATACTCGGCTTTCCTTGCAACCAATTTGCCAATCAAGAACCAGGAGATGAAAAATCTATATCTGAAGGTTGCTTGCTCAACTATGGCGTAACTTTTCCGATGTTTGCCAAAGTAGATGTGAATGGCTCACATGCTCACCCAATTTATGTGTATCTAAAAAAAGAATTACCTGGCTTTTTGGGCGTTAAAGGGATAAAATGGAATTTTACTAAGTTTGTGATTGATAAAAATGGGAATCCAGTAAAAAGATTTTCACCCTACGATACACCCGAAAAAATGAAAGCTTATATTGAAAAGATATTGTAAATAAATACTATTTTTGTACAAACATTTTTACTATGAGCTACGAACAATTAAAACTCAGCAACCAATTGTGCTTTCCGATGTATGCTGCTTCACGGCTTATTACACGCGAATACCAACCATTTTTGGATGCATTGGGCATTACGTACCCACAATACTTGGTACTGATGGTGCTATGGGAACATGGCGAAAAAAGTGTGAACGAAATAGCTAATACCCTACTGCTCAACACCAACACCATAACACCTTTGTTGAAAAGAATGGAAAAAATCGGCTTGATAGAGCGAGAACGGTCGTTGCAAGATGAACGTAAAATATTGGTTTGCGTAAGCGATAAAGGAAAAGAATTAGAAGAAAAAGCAGCTTCCATTCCTATGCAATTAATACAAAACTTGGGTAAAAGCAAGCTGTCAATAAACGACTTGATGACCCTCAGAAATCAACTGAACGACCTAATTGATTTTTTGCAAAATAAAGAATCAAAATAGACTTACTCTTCACACTTAAGTAAGCCTATTCTATGTTAGAACAATTTGAGACCAAGTGTTGCTACAAATCCCTGATTTTTAGAATCGAATAACACAGGATTCCCTTCTATTTCTACATCACCAATAATAGAACTTAAACCAATAATGTATTGAACATCAAGGGTAACGGATGCAATATCCATACCACCGCCTACTTGAAAACCCCAATACACATCTTTGATATCTGCCTCTTTAATGGGATTAATATACGTACCTGATTCTTGGGTATTGATACGCTTTTCAACCACAATATTGGCAGTTGGTCCCATCATGGCACGTAAATTAAACAAGCGTGTGTTAATCAATTTTGTGCCTATAAAAAAAGGAATTTGAACATTTTGCAAATACACTTCTTGCTCAATGGGATTTACAGAACCTTGTTGAGGTCGTTTGAAAACAGCTCCTGACGTAAAATAATTTACCTCTGGTTGCACATACACGCTATTACCAATACGCATAAAAAGACCAAAAATGGCTTTATCCTGTAAACTTGCCTTAATATCCTCTTGCTTAACAGACAGCGTTTGGGTAAGATAACCAACCTTTGGACCTAGTGTAAACTGCGAAAAGGCTACAACGGAGAAAAGACTCAAAATAAACAACAAACTAATCTTTTTCATCTCACTTATTGCATTAAGTTACTAAAATAATGATAGTGAAAGGTAGCTAGTATATCTCCTTCTTTTGATAAAAGATGTAACGTATCTTGCTTCAGGCTATAGGTGTCAATTTGGTGAAAGATGGACAAAAACTCATTTTCCACATCCATCGATTCAAAACATGCTCTTCGGGTACTTCCAATAGCGGAAAAACCTATATGTGAAGTAGCAGAAAGCATATAATTACCAAAAAAACGGTTACATCCACCACTGCCACCTACTTTGTTGTCCGCATAAAAAATAATGTATGGCTGTGGGAATACTGAATAATTCGCAGTTAATTGCTCTCCTTGAAGGGCTGTTAATTGCCACATTTTATCCACTAATTGTTCTGTATCTTTTTGTAGCACATACATATTTCGTAATCCTGACTTGATCTCGTTTCCATCTTTATCTAATTGAATAACCTGATTTTCAGCTATTTTATAATGCAGCGAATCGGTAAAAAGTGCATCAATAAGTACGAGGGAATTACCACTTTGAGACCATATAAAACGACCATTTGAAACATAGATAGAATCACCCTTACCACTATATTGTGTAGAAAGAACATAAGTAGAATCGAAAAGTTCGAGTTGTGTTTTTATCCCCTCGCAACTTGCACAAGGCAACATACCTCGATAAACTCCCTGCCAATCGAGGGCAACACGACTGGTATGTACATCGGGTAAAATCGCATTACTTTCGCCAGTTGCCTGCTTTTTTACAGTAGAACAGGAAAATAACACAGCAACGACACTTACTAATAAAAAATATTTTCTTATCATTATCTAGTAATGTAAAAAAAACTATCTTTTTAGGGATAGTTTTAAAAAAATCATTTCACTTCCTTAAATACTTTTGCTGGTTGCTTGCATTTAGGACACTTTTCTGGGGGTGTATCGCCTTGGTGAACATACCCACATACTGAACATACGAATGTTTTCATACATGTTTCTTTTAAAAATTTATACTTATTTAATTAGTTTCAAAAATACAACAAACTTTGCAATAAACGAAATATTCTCATTTTTTTTATTAAAAATAAGCATTCTATCTATTTCAGTTAATTTTTCGTATTTTTGCACCGCAATTTAATTTATAAAACCATAGCCATGTTAAAAAAACTTGATATATATATTATTAAAAAATTTTTGGGAGCCTATTTTCTATCTATCATACTTATAATGAGCATCGCCATTGTCATTGATTTAACCGAAAAATTAGACAATTTTTATGCTACAAATCTTGAATTATCTACTATTATTTTTGACTACTACATTAACTTTATTCCTTATTACGCCAATTTATTTAGTTCCTTATTTACATTTATTTCAGTTATATTTGTTACTTCCAAAATGGCTTTCAATTCAGAAATTATTGCTATGCTTGCAAGCGGTATAAGCTTGAAACGTATTTTATTCCCTTATTTTATTGCAGCAGGCATTATCGCACTGATTACTTTCTTTATCGGAGGCTATATTATTCCTCCTGGTAACAAAGTGCGTTACGAATTTGAACAGAAATATATTGAAAAAAAACCAGCTGAAAAAACCATCCGAAACATCCAGTTAAAAGTGTCCACAAACCAAATTGCCTATATTGAACGTTTTGAATTAGAAGATAACACAGGATACAGGTTTTCGTTAGACACTTTTGAAGGAAAAACATTAGTATCACGCACAACTTCTAACACCATCCATTGGGACTCAACATATGTATGGACGCTGATAAATTACACTAAGCGTGATTTTGTTGGATTAAAGGAAGAATTGTCTATGGGAGATAAAACAACAATTACAATTAATATGAAACCATCTGATTTTGGATGGATAAAAAATCAATACGAACACCTTAGCAATCCTGCCTTAAAAGCACATATTGAAGAACAAACACAACGAGGAACAGCAGGTCTCAACCTGTATAAGCTTGAATACGAAAAACGTTATGCCCTACCATTTGCAGCTTTTGTATTAACTCTAATTGGTGTATCATTGGGGTCTCGCAAAGTTAGAGGAGGTACAGGCTTACACATTTTAATTGGGTTTATGTTAAGTATAACGTATGTATTATCAACAATGATATCGTCATCATTAACAGTAAAAGCAGGATTTAATCCAATGGTAGCCATATGGTCGCCCAATGTTGTCTATTTTTTAATTGGATTATACCTTTATAAAATAGCCCCAAAGTAATTATTTATCTAGTTAGAAGCATCTTGACACTAAATCCTACATTGGAATTGGAGATAGGATATGATGTCATAACCACAGGATTATTAGCCTGTAAATCGTAGTAAAAACTGATATTTATACGCTCACTAAATACATAGTCTGCCAAAAACTTAACGCTCAAAATCATGTTACCGCTAGTAGCCTGAGCATATGCTTCTTCAATTTTTCGTACAATAGTTTTATTATCTCGAATAGAGAAATCTGCACGTAAATTGAGGTCATTTTTCACCTTTTTTTGTTGATTTGATTGCAAACGTAATATCACATCAAAATCACTAATTTTATATCCCATTCCTACCACAATTTCATCATTCAATGTTTCCACTAGCTGGTTACTTGCTAAATTCAGAACAAGATTTCTTCCTTTACGTATTTCTACTTTGGTTGATAAACTGTTTTTCATATTGAGGTCAATACCAATTAATGGATTAAAAAGTTCGTTGATAGACACACTACTTATGCTGTATTGTGACGAGGCAATAGGATTACCAGTTAACACATCTTTAATATAGCCATTGTCTTCACTGTCTCCCACATAGGTTAAATAGGATGTAAATGCTCCAACCGTATATTTTGCACTATAGGCATGTCGCAAATTCACACTACGGAAATTATCATTTATCCATGCAATACGAGATAATCCATCATAAGAAACTTGCCAATTAGGCATTAAGTTCCAAAAGGAAGCAAAAGGACTTAACGATACTTTTCGCACATCAGCACCCGAATAAGCGGCTAAAAAAGCAGGGATGAGCACATCAGGTGAATTGAGAGAATAAGAACTGATAGTTGGATCATAGACACTATTTCCCAAACTTGCATCAGATATAAATCCTTTGTCAGGATAGAGCGTTCCCTGTCGTTTTTCTTCTAACCTTGCAGCTATCAAAGCCCTATTCTGCACAAATTGATTATACACATCTGAAGTAAAAGAACCATCATCAGCAATAGAACTAAATGCTGTGGCAATAGCAAGATAGCTCATAGAAAAGTTTCCACCCACCGTTGATGGCATATCTGCATACGAAAATTGCACTTGTTTATCTTTTACTTCAACGCGATCTGCTACAATATTTATTTTGAAACCTGCAATAGGTTCAACTAACGCCCTTATCTGAAATTCTTGTGTGTGTTTGTACACCGCTGGATTTAATGCATTACTCAATACTAACCAGTCATTTGCCATAGCTCTGTTTACAAAATTTTCGTCTTGCAAACCAAACACAAAATCCCATCCAGGAGCCATTCTACCATTATACTTATCTAAACCAAATAGTGTTACACCTGGTTTAAACCCGTAAATAGAAGTTCCTTCTGTTTCATTATACGTAAATGACATATTTCGCAACATCATTAAAAAGCGAGAAGAATAAGCCAACGTTTGGGTCGAAAAATCAGGTTGCTGAGAAGAACGTTGTTCAAAAGCCAACGAAACCTCTCCATCAGTTTGTGGCACAAACGAAAGAGAATTAGCATCAATTGTAGTGTAACGAATGGAATATACTTTTCCATCTGCAAGATTCTTAACAATAGGTTTTAGGTCGTTAAGATTATGCTGAACAACAACTTTTTCTCCTTTCTTTAGGGTTATAATCTGTTCAAACTTCTTAGGGGCAGTAGTTGATTGTGGAGTTGGTTGAGGACGACTACTACCATATTTTCTATTGATTTCGCGCAGATATTTAGATTTATTATACAGCATTTCAAAATTAAACCGTCCATCCACATTCCAAGCACCTTGATTGTAAATTGTACTTCCTAAGTTTTGGTCATCAATTACTGTACCGTATTCCCAATTATAACTTCCTGTATATTTCACATTGCTCGTAATCCAATTCAAGCTAGGAATTTTACTGAAAGGCAGTACCCAAGAAGCATTAATTCGTTGGTTGTATGAATAGGGATTGCCTAATTGCAAAATACTTGTAAGCACAGAATCTTTCCAAGCCTCGTATTCATCTGGATATAATTTTTTATTTACACCACCATCATTTTCAGTAATGCGAGCCTGATTGCCTGACGTAAATGCTATCTTGATAGAACGAGTCAAATCCCATCGAATATCGGTATTTGTATTCCACATAAATTCTTTTTGAAACGAAGTAGGTATTAAATTGGGAGTACTATTATCCGTTAAATTTCGTAATTTTTGTTCGTAATAATAGCGTACCATACTCGTATTAAAAGAAATTTTGTTAGGAGCATAATAAAAATTGATATCACGGATCAATTGCCATGCAGGTTTCGCGAACAGTTTACTTTCGGCAAAAGGCTCTACAGGTTTTGGATTCCAACTATAGTCATACACCAATGAAGCACGGTAATTTTGCTCTATATCTCTTTCTGTCGTAGGATTTTGTCTTTCTGTTTCAGAATAAGCATAATTAACAGTAACATTAGCAGGGTCGTAAGGCATAGGCGTTTTGCTTTTTATCCCAATCGTTGCATTGGACACAGATATACTTTGATTGGTAACAACATCCAATGATCTATCGCGAATAGAGTCGCGTTGCGTTTTAAGTTCAGCAGCGTCTAAAGCTTCTTCTAAGAGTACATCTTTATCAAGAGGATTGTATTGTGGACTAGATACTTGCTGAGCGTACGAATAAGCGATAGGCAAACGTAAACGAGCACGTTGAGGGAAAAATCTACCCATATCAAATACGGATGATACATTGTATTCGTAATAATCGTCAATACGACGATCCATTACATTTTGCTCTATGCCACCAAATCCAACAGTTTCTACCCTACCAGACACATTTACTCTACCAAAATCAGACAGATTAACACCTAAATTAGCTAAAGCTGCAATACCTCCTTCTTCGTTAAATTCCGTTAAACGCAACTCATTTACCCATACTTCCGCAGATTTTACATCGCGAGAGGAATTTCGTACCCCAATCATAATAACCTCTACTTCTCCCAAATTTGGATTTCCTACAATAGTCATTTTATTGCTTGGCTTAGTAGGGTCGTACTGATAATATGGCGTCGTATTAGAAACAACAGATCCAGTTCGGTTTTTTTCTTGATTTCGTTTAATTTTTAAATCAGTAAGTAATTCAAGAGGAAAATCAAACATATTATCAGAGGGCCATACTGTTTCTCTATCCGAAGTTTTATTGGTTGAATAATTACCTGGAGGAGTTAATGTAAGAGGAATCTCATATTCGTAGTAATTATTTCTAAAATCAGATCCCAAACGAATAAATACACGCATTTCGTTATCTACTAATTGCGTTGTGTTATCAGCCAAAGCCTCAGCGTGAACGAACATCTGCATTCGTTTGTACTGACGCATATCTACGCCCGATGTTTTGTATACGGCACGTGCATCGCCAGGCGATAATTGCAAAATACGCATGGATAAGGCTTGTTCGTTATCCTGACGAATTTGCTGCTGGCTAGGGTCAATAACACGACTAACTCCAGGGGGTAATACATAATTGACAGGAGTTTTATCTGCATTTTCTTCAATATTGACAGCAGACATAGATATGGAGGCTGTGGAAGTAGGTGTTTTATCTAAGGAATATAATTCTTTTGTGTATGTTTTCCACTGTCCTTTTACCAATTGTAACGTAGCAAAGCGAAGCATTACATCTTCTTCAAAGTCGGTTAAAAACATACGCATAAAACGAATAGACTTAAAATCGCGAATACCACCAATAGCCGTATAGTTCTGTGCATCACGAATTGGAATCTTAAATTGATACCATTTTACTTGCTCTGTTTTGCCATTTTTTAGCTCTACGGTAGAAGTTACAACATCTGCAATATAATTTTTCCCTACCACCATTTCTTCGGGACGTAACGGCACCTTATATTGATAATATTTTTCGTATTCGTTGAGCGTATTATCATTATTAATATCTTCTACATCAGGCAAATTGGTAGCCGACGTGGTAAAGTCTTCGTTTGTATCAGCCTGTGCAGGAGAATTACCTTCAGTTCCGTTATAGCGTTTGTAGCGTTCTAATACTCCTTTTTGTTGGTTATCGTAATACGAGCTTCTATAATGCGAAAAATTATCCCCTGCTGGATCGTTGAGGGGAGAAAATGGATCGTTTTCGAATTTCTGTAAGGCTTCTGGCGTTAATGTTGCCTTCAATTGATTAATAAAAGTTTGGTAAGCCCCAAAAGTAAACTCTTCGTTGGTAGTTAATCCATCCAATCCAACATCTTGCAATTTTCGTGCATTAGCCTCATTATCAAATGCATACACTACCGCTTGACGTGATGGCACTTTTCCCCAATTGGTTGTTTCAGCTTGTGGCTGAGCATCAGTTACGGGTAAGCCATTTTCAAAAAACTTTCTGCCATCTTTTAAAATATCTTCCGAAACATCTCCTAAATTGATATATAAATCTCCACCTTTCATCACATGTAAAGTATCGTACACAAAGGGATCGAGCAACCAAAACTCCATGTATTCGATATTGTTGTTTTCAAAATCGGTTGTTTCTAACCGTCTCATCATACCACCCCATTTCCCTTTTGGGTTAGTTAACTTCCCTTCTGAGTCATAACTAGCTGGATAAATATTATACGGTCCACGCTCAGTAGGATAATACGCTACATTTAATGTTTGAATATATCCCGATTGTCCATACAACAATTGTCGATTAGGGAAAATTTCACGTTCTCTGATTTCACGCACAAAATGATTTGATAGCTGTTCTTTGTCATTTTTAATATGCAATGGCGTTCGAGAAGTATTGCGTGTAAAAATTGGGTCGATGTAATACCAGGCAAGCAAGGCTCTATTTTTGCCATACTCAATATCATTTACCAAGGCTGCCTCTGGAAATAAACCACCTGTTGGATGATAAGGAGTACTAGCTAGCCCCCACATTTGAGGATGACGGATATCAAACGCTATTTTGGTAGATTCAAAATCATCTAAATAAGCTATTCCTTGTTCATCTATTGTTTTGGAATGTCCAGGAATCATTTGAGCAAACTCTGCATTTAAATTGATAGAAGATGGCTCTGTTAAATTGAGCAAAGGAATTTTATCTAAGAGATTAGTTAACCATTGGGATTGGGTAGTATAAGAAGTATTTAACCCCCAGATTGTATTTGAAATAGGTTCATTCCCCATGAGTACCTTTTGGGTAAGAGGTTTTTCTGACAAATGCATAAAAGTACCTCCTACATTAAATTTATCGCTAAATGCATAATCCAAATGGGTTCCCACCAAGGTCTTACGTTGCATACTAAAGAGCGATTTATTTTCCAAATTAATACTTATTGGTGTGCCTGACTCAATAATATCTTGATTCAAAATATTGACAACCCCCATCATATAATCTACTGTATAATCAGTATTTTCTGTTAGTTGACGACCACCAGCAGTTACCTTTACTGATCCTTGAGGCACATTCATTGCATTTAACCGAATTTCCGATCCCGAAGAAGAGCGGTATTGCCCCACCAAGCGAAATTTATTTTTTTCTGCCACTTCTTTGGCTACAACAATAGTAGAATCGTACAACTCCTGAAACACAAATTCGTTTGCTACCACATCATCATCAAAAGCTTTACGCAAATGAGAGCCAAAAGGCTCAACAACCGGAAATATAATACGACCATTTTCGGGAATAACAGTAAAATTTTCAACAAAATCAAACACTCCGTCTGGATTTTGTTGAGAGCGAGAGTCTAATCGGTCTAAATTCATCACCCTCAATAAAATTGTATTGGCTATTTTTCCTTTGGGGATATAGTTTAAATCCACTCCAGTAGAATCACTACGGTACATTACATCCAAACGGAATTTGTCTTTTTGTACTTGAAATGCTCCAAGCGAATATACATTCTTCATCATCAAATCCCACATAGGTACGTTTGGCGATTGGGAAACACCTTTTAGAAGTTTCAGTGTTAACACATTAGGCGACTCAATACCATCAGTAGAAAATTCCCCTACTTGGTATACTTTTCCATTGTATGTATATTCGTATGCTACAGCCAATACCTCATCTGTGCCTAATGTGCGTCGCAACGAAATAAACCCTAATTGTTTGTTTAATGAATATTCCGTTGGTTCTAATCGTCGAGCACTTTCAATTTTTACGTAATCCTCTCCTCCCACAATACCAAAACCTGACAAACTTTGTCCCAGTGCATTATTTACCAAAGAAATAGTACGATATCCATCAATACCTATCACTTCACGATACAAACTATTAGCATCATTATCAGGAACTAAAGTGGTAGCAGAAGGTATCCAATGAGTATTATTGATGCGTGTTGGTTCAGCTAAATCCATAAAACCAACAATATTACGAGCCTGATTAAAATCAACTGCATTTTTGTTGGTAATCCACACTTCAATTTTATTAATCACTATACCAGAGGTGATATGTGGCAATTTGCTCATAAAAGAATCATAATTATCGCGAAAATAGTGTGCAAGGAAAAAATGCCTATTTTCATCATACTGATCAGCGGCAATATCAAAATCTGTCGTCTGTGCTCCTCCGCTTAAATTAATAGTTTTTGATTCTGATTCTTGTTGCGATAAAACGGTGGTTACATTTAACTTACCAAATTGCATTTCCGTTTTAAACCCAAATAAAGTAGTATTACCAGTAATCAAACTTCCACTCAATGGCATACTTACGTTACCTGCTTCAATTTTGCGTATAATATCGTCTTCTTTGCCTTCGTAACGCAGTTTGAGCATTGATTGGTCGAAATCAAAAGTGGCTTCAGTATTATAATTTAATCCGAAGGACATTTTGTCTCCAACAGAACCATTCACATTCAGTTGTATTTTTTGATCAAAATCAAATACAGGAGGTGGACTCTGTAATCGTTCACTTAAAGATGGATTTTTAGACCTATAGAATTTAAGCCCGAACAATAATTCTGCCGAACCTTGAAGCTTCAACTGCACCCCTCCTGGTCCAAATATTTTGTCAGCATCGCCCAACCCAATTTGAATATCGGTAAGAGAAAATGGTTTTTCATTGTCTTTTTCCTGCCTATTGCGTGTACGCCAATAGGCATTAACAGATTGTTGCATTTGGTACTTAGAGTACTCTTCTGGCGTTAGATATGTTGGCGTTATTAAATCTTGATCGTTCAGTTTCTTAGAAAAAATAAACTGTTCAGTCAACGGGTCATATTCGATAGAAGATGCTATATTTTGTGGAGATGGTAAGTCTATTACGGCATTCGTCTGTTGGGTTAAAGGGGCATTTTCCAACGATTGCGAAATAGGATAACGTAACGACTCATCAGATGGTTCTGTTTCTTTTTTTGCTAAACTTACAGAGGTATCAATAGTATCGTTAGCCACCAACGAAGAGTAGAAAATCAACCCACAAAGGCTTATAAAAACGAGTATTTTATGTATCTTAGTCAAGGTAAACGAACGCTTTATTGTTACAACATTTTTAATGCTTTTTTGATAACGTCTTCAATTTTCATATCTGCGTTATCTGCCAAAATTTTATCCACCACTTTTTGTGAAGCAGAGGCTGGAAAACCTAACATCACCAATGCAGATACCGCCTCTTTTTTCATTGAGGTATTAACTTGCAGAGTAACTACATTTTTAGTAGCTAACTCCATATTGCCTAGTTTATCTTTCAAATCAACAATGATACGTTGTGCCGTTTTTAACCCAATTCCTTTTACAGCCTTCAACACATTTTCATTGGCTGTTGCAATGGCTTCTTGTATTTCTAATGCCGAAAGAGATGATAAAATAACCCGAGCAGTATTGGCTCCTACTCCCGACACAGAGATAAGATGTAAAAAGATTTGTCTTTCTTCTTTTTTTGAGAACCCATACAACACATGTGCATCTTCGCGAATGGATTCATAAACATACAATTGACAAGCTGTCGTTTGTTGTAAATGGGCATAGGTAGTAAGTGAAATATGGATAAAATACCCTATTCCATTGGTTTCTATTACTACAAAACTGGGATTTAGCTCTACAACATCTCCCTTAATATATTCAATCATAAATACTTATCTAATATTGGATGGATCTAAAAAGGGTTCAAAGATACATAAAAAAAATAGTCTTTTCAAAATTTTCCATCACATGCTATCTTATACACTATATAAAACGTGTGTAGCTAGAACGAAGAAAAGGCAAAAAACGTATATAAAATAATCTTTTTTAACGTATAAAAAAGGTAGATCCCAACAATGATTAGTAAAAACTGTTATGTATATGCACACTAAAGCTATGCATGTTACAATACTTAGCTACCTAACCATCTCGGTATCCACTGTATCTAAATTATTATCCCACAAATATTTACGCGTTTCTTTAGCTATTACACCACTAAGCATTAATACCATTATTAAATTGGGTATTGCCATCAACGCATTGGCTGCATCTGAAATATTCCACACCAACGAAATTTTGAGTACTGCTCCAAAAAAGATAGCAAAAACCCACGCAACACGGTAATAAACAATAACTTTTTTCCCAAATAAATATTCGAGCGTTCGCTCTGCATAATACGACCACCCCAACAAGGTAGAGAACACAAAGGTTAATAATCCAAACGTTAAAATAGACGATCCCCATACATGCAATTTACTAAATGCCATGCTTGTAAGCATTGGTCCATGGTGAAAATCAATATCTGGAAAAGCCAATACACTACTTACTAGTACAATCCCTGTAAGAGCACAAATAACCACTGTATCCCAAAATGTACCAGTAGCTGAGATAAGAGCTTGACGAACAGCATTTTTTGTTTGAGCTGCTGCTGCAACTATAGGTGCCGAACCCAATCCCGATTCATTAGAAAATAATCCACGAGCAATACCAAAACGCATTGCCATCATTACTGCTGCTCCAGTAAATCCGCCTCCAACGGCATCCGAAGAAAAAGCCGAGGATATGATTAATGAAATTGCTGAACCTACATACTGATAATTTAAACCAAGGAGTAACAAACATCCAATAATATATACCAAAGCCATCGTAGGTACTAATGCCTTGCACACAGTTGCTACCCATTTTACACCACCAAACATCACTATCCCAACACTTACTGCCAATATAATACCTGTAACATACGCAGGTATAGCAAAATGCTGTTCTACCAATACCGAGATTGAATTTGCTTGTGTCATGTTACCAATACCAAAAGCAGCTATGGCTGTAAAAACACAAAATAACACAGCCAACCATCTCATTTTTAAAACCTTATCTAAAACTACCATAGCTCCACCCATCATTGTTCCCGATTCGGTTTTAACCCGATATTTTACAGCTAATAGCGACTCCGAATATTTGGTAGCAATACCAAAAACACCTGTTAGCCAACACCAAAAAACAGCACCTGGACCACCTAAGGCAATGGCTGTAGCAATGCCAATAATATTGCCTGTGCCAATAGTAGCTGCTAGGGCTATTACCAGCGAACCAAACTGACTGATATCTCCTGCTGATTCTTTATCAGAAGTAAACGATAATTTAATAGCAGTACCTATCTTTCGTTGTACAAAACCTGTACGAACAGTAAGATACAAGTGTGTACCAAACAACAACACAATCATAGGGATACCCCACAAAAAAGAACTTGCATCTTCAAAGAATTTTTCTACAACAATTAAGACTTGTTCTATACAATTTATTTATTTGATTATCAACTACTTAAAACAACCCTACACCCAGTTAATAAAAAATAAAAAGACGATACTGCAAACAATACACTAATGGCGTATTGCTTGTTGCGACAAAAGTATAATAAATATTAACAAAATAAGAATAAAAAAATAATTACCTTTGTGGGTTGAACTATTTTTAAGCAAAATCTATGAATCTGATTACACACGTTGGTAGGTATTCTCAATTAATGACAGGAGTTTTTAAAAAACCAGATAAATGGAATATTACCCTCCGACAAATAGTAAAAGAAATAAACAAATTAGGTGTTGATTCGTTAGGCATCACCATTATCATATCGGTGTTTATTGGTTCGGTTATTACCTTACAAACGGTTTTAAATACAGCTAACCCATTGCTACCTACTTACGTAACTGGTTTAGTAACTCGAGACACCTTATTATTGGAATTTTCATCTACTATTTTATGCCTCATTTTAGCGGGAAAGGTTGGTTCTAATATTGCTTCGGAAATTGGCACCATGCGTATTACCGAACAAATTGATGCCTTAAAAATTATGGGGGTGAATGCTCCTAACTACCTTATTTTTCCAAAAATAATTGCTTTTTGTTTAATTGTGCCTGTATTGGTTATTTTTAGTATGTTTACAGGTATTGTGGGTGGCTATATTATCACGTATACCGGTGTTATTTCTCCAAACGATTATATCTTGGGTATTCAATACGCGTTTATCCCTTACTACATCGTATATTCAATCATTAAATCGGTAATTTTTGCCTTTATCATTACATCGGTGTCGGCGTATTACGGATATTTCTCATACGGAGGAGCTCTTGATGTGGGCAAATCGAGCACCAATGCAGTAGTTAACAGCAGCATTATTATCTTGCTATTCAATGTATTATTAACCGATTTATTCTTGATGTAGCCATGATTGAAGTAAAAAACGTATGCAAATCATTTGACGGTGTTGAGGTATTAAAAAATGTTTCGGCACTATTTCATGCTGGCAAAACAAACTTAATTATCGGGCAAAGCGGTTCGGGGAAAACGGTACTAATGAAAAGTATTATTGGTATTCATCACGTTACTAGCGGTCAAATTTTATACAATAACCGCGATTTTACAGCTATGAGTGGCGACGAAGTAAGGGCATTGCGTCAAGAAGTAGGCATGCTGTTTCAAGGTTCGGCTCTGTTCGACTCCATGACGGTAGAAGAAAATGTGCGTTTTCCGTTGGAAATGTTTTCTAACCTGCCCAAAGAAGCTTGGGACGACCGCGTAAATTTCTGCCTTAATCGTGTTAACTTGCACAATGCGAACAAATTATTTCCTTCTGAAATAAGTGGCGGTATGCAAAAGCGTGTAGCCATTGCAAGAGCAATAGTATTACAACCAACCTACTTGTTTTGCGACGAACCCAATTCTGGGCTTGACCCCAAAACAGCGATTGTTATCGACCAACTTATTCAAGAAATAACCTACGAATACAATATAACCACCATTATCAACACCCACGATATGAATTCGGTAATGGAAATTGGTGACCATGTATTGTTTATTAATAAAGGAGAAAAAAGCTGGGAAGGAAACAAGGATTCAATTTTCGAATCGGATAACGAGTACCTCAATGACTTGGTATTTGCTTCTGATTTGTTTAAAAAAATCAAAAAAAACAATTTGTTAAATAAACGCACATGAACATAATATCGTATAACGTTAATGGCATACGCTCTGCTATAAGCAAGGGTTTAATTGATTGGATAAAAGAAGAAAATCCTGATGTATTATGCTTTCAAGAAACCAAAGCTCAACCTGAGCAGATTGATACAAGTCTATTTGAAGCATTAGGATATCATTGTTATTTTCATTCAGCTGAAAAAAAAGGATACAGTGGTGTAGGTATTTTGAGCAAAACAAAACCCGACAATGTAGTTATTGGCATGGGCAATCCCAAATACGATAGCGAAGGTCGCGTTATCAGAGCTGATTTTGGTGATATAAGTGTGATGAGTGTATACGTACCATCGGGTACTACTGGGGGCATTCGGCAAGATTTTAAAATGGAATTTTTATACGACTTTACTACCTTTATTCATAATTTACGCCTCTCGTATCCTAAACTAGTAATTAGTGGCGATTATAACATTGCACACAAGCCTATTGATATCAATCACCCTGAAAGGCAAGTAGGTGTTTCGGGATTTTTGCCCGAAGAACGCGACTGGCTCACTGACTTTTTAGAAAGCGGTTTTACCGACTCATTTAGGGCTATTGACCCTTCACCTGAAAAATACAGTTGGTGGAGTTATCGAGCAGGAGCCAGAACCAGAAATATGGGTTGGCGTATCGACTATCATCTTATCAGCCAAGCCTTAGTTGCACAACTAAAACACGCTGCCATTTTAAGTGATGTCGTTCATTCTGACCATTGCCCAGTAAGCATTGATTTAACGTAAAATTAAACGAAACTGATTATGCCAAGTTTTTTTCATCGTCCAAAACCACGTCAATTTCATCTAACCCCTCGGTATTATGATGAACACAAAGAGCGTATTGCTGAAGCACGCAAACGTGTAGCACAAAACAGTGAAAATAAGGAAGAGCTAGCAGACAAACCTTACTATTCGGCTATAAAAGGTAAATTTGGCAATGTAAGTAATAACCTCAAAAGCAAAAACCGTCAACAAATCGGTATGGGTATAGCTATTGGCATTCTGGTATTGGTTCTTTATTTTTTCTTTTGGTAATGGTTCTTTTGTAGAATAAGTACACAACACTATGTCAGATATAATCCATTTATTACCCGACTCGGTAGCTAACCAAATAGCAGCAGGTGAAGTTATACAACGCCCCTCGTCTGTTATCAAAGAGTTAGTAGAAAATGCTATTGATGCAGGTGCTACTTCTATTCAAATCATTATTAAAGATGCAGGCAGAACCCTAATACAGGTTATTGATAATGGAAAAGGGATGTCAGAAACAGATGCTCGCATGAGTTTTGAGCGTCATGCTACATCCAAAATCACCAATGCTGCTGATTTATTTCGCTTACAAACAATGGGCTTTAGGGGCGAAGCCTTGGCTTCTATTGCAGCCATCGCTCACGTGGAGTTGCGTACTCGACGTGCCAACGATGAACTGGGTACGTGTATTCATATCAAAGCATCGGTAGTAGAAAAACAAGAAGAAATAGCGTGTGCCGTAGGCAGTAATTTTATGATTAAGAACCTATTTTTTAATGTACCTGCCAGACGCAAATTTTTAAAAACGAACGAAACAGAATTTCGGCATATACTCACTATTTTTCAGCAAATAGCGTTGGTATATCCAGCTATTTCTTTTTCTCTTATTCATAACGAAACGGAAGTATATCAACTAGCTAGTAGCAACCACCGCGTACGTATTGGAGCTATTTTTGGCACTAAAATCAACCAACAATTGCTTCCGATAGAAGTAAACACACAGCTTATCTCATTTTTTGGGTTTATAGGTAATCCTTCTTTTGCTCAAAAACGATCGGCAAATCAGTATTTTTTTGTAAATGGTAGGTACATTCAACATCCCTATTTTTATAAAGCCATAGCATTGGCATACGAAAAACTACTACCACCAGATACCAAACCTTCTTTTTTCATGTATTTGCAAGTTGACCCATCGGCAATTGATGTAAACATTCATCCAACGAAAACAGAAGTGAAATTTGAGCATGAACAAGCCATTTTTCCAATTCTATCAGCAGCGGTAAAAGAAACCTTAGGCAAAACAAATGCAGTGCCCTCTATTGATTTTGACCAAGATAATGCACTCGAAATACCCGTTGTAAGCCAAGATACATATGTGGCTCCACCAACGATACACGTTAACCCATCTTACAACCCATTTAAATCAACGAATTTTTCAGCACCCACAGCTCCTAAAACAATTGGCTGGGAATCGTTGTACAAAGAGTTTGATGCTAAACATACTCCTCAGTCTGATAATGCGTTTGAGCATCAATTTGAGGAAGTAATTGACAATGAACAACTTTCATTATACCCTTCGCACGAAGGCAACAAAGCTATGTTGCAACTTCGCAAACACTATATTGTATTGCCAACCGAAAATGGCATTACCATCATTCACCAGCATAGAGCTCACATGCATTTATTATATACTCAGTATGTGGAAAATATGCAACAAAAACGAGGTATTTCGCAACAACTATTGTTTCCGGAAATAGTAGAACTCACACCTCAAGAGCATAGTTGCTTGCTCGAAATACTTGATGACATATCGTATATTGGTTTCCGTCTTGAGGAGTTTGGCAAACATGCCTACCAACTTGCAGGGGTTCCTACTCAATTAGAGAGTGCTACTTGTGTAGATGTGTTGCATGCCTTACTCGAATCTGTTCAAGAGACAGGAAATACTCTTAAAACAGATATGCAACAAACAATAGCCCTTACCTTAGCGAAAAAAGCCGCTATTAAAACAGGGGCAACATTGTCGCACGAAGAAATGAATGAAATAGTACAATCCGTTCATCAAGGAACAATACCCACATATACAACTGATGGCAAAAAAATACTATCAACAATTTCATTTGCCGAAATAGATAAAACGTTTAATTAAACAACACATTTAGATACAAGATTCATGAAACAAGTTAGAGTTCGTTTTGCTCCCTCTCCCACAGGTCCTTTGCACATAGGTGGTGTACGCACAGCCTTGTATAATTATTTATTTTCAAAAAAACACAACGGAAAATTTATCCTACGTATCGAAGATACCGATACCAACCGCTTTGTGCCAGGTGCTGAAGCGTATATTATCGAATCTTTCAACTGGCTCGGCATTCAATTTGACGAAGGTGTATCGTTCGGAGGTAACTACGGTCCGTATCGCCAAAGCGAACGCAAAGAAATTTATAAACTCTATGTAAAAGAACTATTGGATAAACAGTTGGCATATATTGCTTTTGATACGCCCGAAGAACTCGACACAAAAAGAGCAGAAATTTCCAACTTTCAATACGACGCTAGCACACGTATGCAGATGTGCAACGCACTTACCTTATCGGCAAATGAAGTGGCTCAACGCATAGCCAATGGCGATAATTATGTTGTTCGTATCAAAATTGAACCAAACCAAGACATTATTGTACATGATACTATCCGTGGCGAAGTAAAAATTAACTCATCGGTATTAGACGATAAAGTGCTATACAAATCGGCGGACGAACTGCCCACCTACCATTTAGCCAATATTGTAGATGACCATTTAATGGAAATAACGCACGTGATTCGTGGCGAAGAATGGTTGCCTTCAGCTCCTTTGCACGTATTGCTCTACCGCTATTTTGGTTGGGAAGACACCATGCCTCAATTTGCACATTTACCCCTATTGCTCAAACCCGATGGCAATGGTAAACTTAGCAAACGCGATGGCGACCGATTGGGCTTTCCGGTATTCCCCTTGCAATGGACAGACCCCAAAACGGGAGATACATCGGCTGGATACCGCGAAAATGGCTATTTCCCAGAAGCAGTTGTAAACTTTTTGGCACTATTAGGATGGAATAATGGCACAGAACAAGAACTATTTAGTTTAGATGATTTAGTACACGAATTTTCGTTGGACCGTGTGAGTAAAAGTGGTGCTAAATTTGATTACGAAAAAGGGAAATGGTTTAATCATACCTACCTTATCCACAAAACAGATACTGAATTAGCAAGTTTATTTATGCCTATTGTACAAGCTAAAGGACATGCAATAACTGAGGCTAAGCTAACACATATCGTTGGTTTGCTAAAAGAACGAGCACATTTTGTGGCTGACTTATGGGAACAAGCGGCTTTCTTCTTCGAAGCTCCTACACAGTACGATGACAAAGCAGTGCAAAAACGTTGGAAAGAAACCACTGCCAGTATGTTGGCTGAATTAGCTGTTTTTATTCAATCCTTACCCAACATTGACGATAGTACCCATACAGAAGAAACTGTAAAACAATGGGTTGAAACAAAAGGATATGGACTTGGCAATGTAATGAACCCCTTGCGTTTAGCCTTGGTTGGTGAACTAAAAGGTCCTCATATATTTGATATTACCGCCATACTAGGCAAAGAAGAGACAATAAAACGAATACAAAAAGCGATAGATACATTAGGCTAATGGGAGCAATATATTCACTAGTAATCCGCATATATGGATTTCTCATTTATATAGCTGGGTTTTTCTCGGAAAAAGCAAAACTACTCTACAAGGGGCAGCGAAACACCCTTTGGTTAGCTGAAAATAGTATAGACAAAAATCAGCCCTATATCTGGGTGCATGCAGCTTCGTTGGGCGAATTTGAACAAGGAAGACCCCTTATCGAAGCCATAAAAAAAGACCATCCAACATACAAAATCGTACTTAGTTTTTTTTCCCCCTCTGGCTACGAAGTAAGAAAAGATTATGCACTAGCAAATTATGTATGTTACTTACCACTCGATACCAAAGCCAATGCTACACGCTTTATTGAGCTAATACAACCAGTAAAAGCGATTTTTATCAAATACGAATTTTGGCCCAATTACTTGCAGGTATTACGCAAAAAAGGCATCGAAACATACATTGTTTCGGCAATATTTCGCAAAGAACAAATCTTTTTTTCGTGGTATGGTGGCTGGTACAAAAAACTATTACAGTGTTTTACGCATATCTTTGTACAAGATACCAGTTCTTTTGAGCTACTTCAAACTCATGGCATACACCGAGTAAGTATTGCCGGCGACACCCGTTTTGACAGGGTAGCTACTATTGCAGCTTCACCTACGCAACTACCTATTATTGAATCTTTTAAACAAGATAAAAAACTTATCGTTTTGGGTAGTTCGTGGGAGCCAGACGAAGCCCTACTTATACCGTTTGTGGAGAAAAACGATTGCAAACTGATAATTGCACCGCATCAAATTCACACCGAACGCATACAAAGTTTGCTTGCAAAACTATCTATGCCAACGGCTCTCTATACCCAAACCACAGCAGAGGATGTAAAACATGCCAATTGTTTAGTAATCAATACCATTGGTATATTGTCATCGGTATATCGCTATGCAGATGTAGCGTATATTGGTGGAGGGTTTGGCGTAGGTATTCACAATATCTTAGAGGCGGCTGTATTTGGTGTTCCTGTACTCTTTGGTCCGAATTACCACAAGTTTAAAGAAGCTGTCGACTTGATAAACGAAGGTGGAGCTTTCTGTATACAAACGCAAACAGATATAAATTCAATTGGCAAGAATCTACTCACAGACAATGCCTTTTACCAACAAGTATGTACCCAATCCGCTTCGTTTGTACAGCACAGAATAGGAGCAACACAAGGTATTATGAACCAACTATTTTTATAAAATATGAAAGTAAAACTAGTACTACTTTCAATGATGCTCTTTTCTCTATTGGTGGCAACTAAAGCTCAAATTGCCCCTAAACGCGAATTTAGAGGCGTATGGATGCATACGGTATTTAGCGACGATTATGCTCAAAAAAGCAACGAACAGATAAAAAATTTCTTACTTCAACGCCTCAACGAATACCAATCGGTAGGCATGAATGTACTGATATTTCAAGTACGCCCCGAAGCTGACGCTTTTTACAAATCGTCTTACGAACCATGGAGCCGTTTTCTTACGGGCAAACAAGGAAAAGCTCCTGCCGATAGTTTCGACCCAATGACTTTTTTAATTGACGAATGTCACAAAAGAGGGATGGAGTTTCATGCATGGCTCAACCCATATCGTGCAAATGCAAACCGCAAAAACGAACTGCACCCCGATCACCTATATTGGAAACGCAAAGATTTATTTGTGTATTTTGGCAACCAATTGTTTTTTAATCCCGGTATACCCGAAAACCGCACCCATATAGCCAAAGTAGTAAAAGACATTGTAGCTCGCTATGATGTAGATGCGATACACATGGACGATTATTTTTATCCTTATCCGATTAAAGGAAGTTCGTTTCCCGACCAAAAAGAATTTGTTAAATACGGCTTACAAACAGGGGAATTTAAACTGTACCAAAAAGACGACTGGCGTAGAAATAATGTCAATTTACTGATTAAAGAACTGAATACGGTTATCAAAAAAGAAAAACCTTGGGTAAAATTTGGCATTAGTCCTTTTGGTATCTACCGCAACCAATGTCAATATGCCGAAGGTAGCGAAACCAACGGTCTATCTAACTACGACGACCTATACGCTGACGTAAAACTTTGGGTGAAAAATGGCTGGATTGACTACAATATACCCCAACTATATTGGGAAATAGGGCACAAACAAGCCGACTACGAAACGCTAATTGACTGGTGGAGTAAACACAATTTTGATGGACACCTATACATTGGACAAGACATTGACCGCACAATGAAAGCTGCCGACTTGCAACATAAAAACAAAAACCAATTAAGTAAAAAAATGGAATTGGTTCGCAACAACCCAAAAATTAGCGGTAACTGCTTTTGGAGTGCGGATATGCTGGTGCGTAGCCACGCCCTAAAAGATAGCTTACGCAACAACTACCACCGCTACAAAGCCCTAGTGCCCGTAGTAAAAAGTCTCGACAGCATACCACCCGCTCCTGTTACCGATCTACGTTTTGCCATGATGGGCAAAGAGCCCAAGCTGGTATGGAACGTAAAAAAAACTAACAAGGAACTAGACAAACCTACTCAATTTGTGGTGTATGCTTTTGAACGAAACGACAAAATTGACATCAACAACCCACGGTACATCCTCGATATTGTAAACAAACCCGAATACGTGTTGCCCAAAACTCCTAACGCCCTCTGCCTATACTACGTAGTAACCGCCCTCGACAGAGTAAAAAACGAAAGCCTGCCTTCTGCACCAGCAATGTATAAATGAGTGGAAAAATATAGTGATAGAAAACCTTGTGCCACAAGCAGAGTGCCACAACGAAAACCAAAACATAAGCTATAACCCTACCAAACATAGCCGCCGCAGTATTCGTCTGAAAGGATACGATTATGCACAATCGAGATTGTATTTCATAACCATGCCATAACAGGGTATGTATATTTGGACATATTGAAAATGGGATAATGATATTAAACGATACCGTGCAAATGGTTGAAAACGAATGATTAACATTACCACATTGATTGAAACGAATCCCATAATGGCAATCCCAACCGTCGACCAAAATAGAACGAATCACGTAGGGGCGACCCTCGTGGTCGACCCAAGATAAAAACGATCCCCAAAACCGTCGACCAAAATAATATTGAAGAAGGGCAACCACAAGGGATTGCCCCAACCAAAAACCCATCACAAGGGATTGCCCCAACGAAAAATCCATAACCACCGTGGAATATATACGTGGGATAAAAAAGAATAATTGGCAAACAATAGATAAAAGATTTTGGCAACGAAATTACCACGAACACATCATTCGCAATGAACAATCGTATATACATATATCAAATTACATCATACATAACCCTGCAAATTGGGATAAAGATGTATTGCTATAAATCTACTAATCTAAATAACTGATAGTGTAGCTACCGTATGCAAATGGCAGTATAGCGGACATCCTGCTCAAAGGGAATACGTGTGCAACAAAGTAAAGAAAAAAAGGTCGTTACACTTTGTTACCTAAAAAAACTTTAATAACTTTACCCCACTATTTTAAGGAATATAAACCGAAAGAGTGGTTGTTTGAAGGAGAAAATGGGACAGACTTAAGATATATTCAAAGTTTGTTGGGTCATTCGAGTAGTAAAACAACGGAGATATATACACATATTACAACCAAAGGCTTTGAAAAAATAGAAAATCCTTTAGATAAATTAGACATTTTAATATAAATTAACAAATGGATATACGCCATAACTATTGCTACCATAAAAAATATATTATTCTAACAGTCAAGTTATTATGTTTTTTATAATGCAAATATATACGCCATGCTATGGCGTATATACAAAATGAGTGGCGTATACACAGATGTTAGGCAAAATTGTAAAAATCCGCACTTCGATAGAAACTTAACATATAACGTAAAATGATTCAGATAACTGATTTGACAAAAAAATATGGTAAAAACACCATAATCGAAACTATAAATCTAAAAATAGATTCTGGACAGACTTATTGCTTACTTGGAAAAAATGGCGTTGGCAAGACAACATTAATAAATTTGATGCTTGATTTGATTGAATTAGATAATGGTAATATTAAGTTGTGGGGGAAAGAACATAATAAACTTGACTGTGCAGACAAAAAAAGAATAGGCGCAGTAGTCGAAAATCTTGCATTAATTGAAGAACTAAGCGGTTTTGAATTTCTTCTACTTGTTGGTAAAATATACAAAATGCCTGTTGATATTTTAAAGAAGAGAATAGCTGATTTATTTCAATACTTTTTTGAGAACGAGTCTGATATAAAAAAGAATATTTCAAAATATTCTACGGGGATGAAGAAAAAATTGGCATTTTGTGCGGCTGTTATCCATACTCCAGATATTTTAATACTGGACGAACCTTTTTCTGGTTTGGATCCTTTGGTTGCCAACCAAATGGTAATGTTTATAAACAAATATCAACGTGCCGACAGGTTAATTTTCATATCATCACATGATTTAACATATGTTGAAAAAGTTGCCACACAGATTGGTGTTTTGGATAATAAAAATCTGATTGTCAATTCGACCCTACTTGACTTTACTCAAAATGGAGAGAGGGCTTTGGATTCTGCCCTTTTGAAAATATTGAGACCAAATACGACTGAACTTGGAAAAATTGACTGGGTATGATAGGATATTATATAATAATGAGAATGAAAAGGTTTTTTCTTGGATTTAAGAGTCCATGGAAAATTGTTTTACATCTGATATTTCTTTTTACCGCCTGGGCTTATGGGGGACTTTTTGCAGAACTAACTAATAAAGCGAGTAATGGAGTATTAGATTCGGTCTCTCCTGAATTTCTAATAAATTTTGCATTATTATTTATTGCTGGCATTACAATAATTCGGATGATAGTGCCAACGTATAAACCTCAAAAACAAGTTTTACCTACATATTATCCAATTTCAAAGTGGCAACGCTATTGCCTTTCTGTTGTGTCTGATTTCCAAACATCATATTTTTTCTACATCGCTCTGTTTGTTGTAATTAGCTTTTGGAATCTTGAATATTCAAAATTAACTTTTTTATTTACAGGGTTTAGTATTTTATTATCTGCACATTTAGTTCGTCGAATGTTTCATTATTATATTGACTTCAAATTAAATGCATTTAGTTATGTTTATTTTGCAATTACTACACTAATTTTTACTGTTGTAGTCCTAGATATTGATTTTTTTCTGCATTATCTTCAATATGTAAGTATACTTGTTCCAATCCTTTTATTCTTCGTTGGTTATTTTTTGGAATGTCAGGTTATCGAAAACAAGAATGTTGAGTTGACAACAAGCTCAAGTAAAGGGAATTATTTATTTAAACTATTAGTTAATAGCAATAAAGCGCGCCTTCCTTTAATTGTTGGTTTATTGGTTAAGCTTTTCATATTAGTAATAGATTTAGTGATGTTTAAATCCAAAGGGAAACATATATTTGATGGTCAACTTGTTTATTGGATGTTTGCTTCTCCACTGCTTGTTTTTACCTATATTTTTAATAATACATGGGGGTTTTGGAAAAATATTTGGCTAAATTATGAGCTACGTTCGGGAAAGTATAGTGATATGATAAATTTTAATTTGCGTTTATTGTTTATTCCTTTGACAATTGATGTTCTTATTACCTTACCAATTTTACTATTTAGTTGGCATAATTATCAGTTCATATTACTATTTTACTTTACATCTTTAGTCTTTCTAACTTGTACATCTTTTGTTTGGTCATTACTTTTTCCGATGGCTATCAAATCAACATTTCAAATGAAAGGTAGCAGTTCATTTGTTAGTTCATTTGTAACTATGTTTGCCGTTATACTATTATCTGTAATTAAAATTTACAATTGGTTTTACATATTGATTCCAATCTATTTGATAGCGTCATTTGTAGCATACAAATTAGCAATTGATTTATATAAAGATAAAAAATACTTGATAACCAATAAATTAATGAAAGAATAAAACAACTTTGCCTAATCGAGTAGACTGCCCCACCAGTAAAGACTGATGGGGAGAGCCTCTCACACCATCCCGATCACGTGGTGTCGGGACGGTTCATGAAGAAATGGAGCAATTTTAAGGATAATACCTTAACATAGATTCGTAACCACGTTT
>JAAYPI010000119.1 GCA_012519885.1 Bacteroidales bacterium | reverse complement strand
TGTCTTCATTTTGCCAATCACCCCATTGTTGCCTACCGGTTTCATAGACAGATTTTTGTAGATAATGAATATGAACAGTTGCCAACATTACATGAGTCAACATAAGACTAACAATTAATATACTCATTTTCTTTTTCATATATATCATTTTTATAATTAAACAAACAACTACAATCGAATCAAAACAACTTGAATATCATTTGATGTATGTATTTGCAATATACTATACCCCTGGGGTAATACATCATATGGCAAATAAGACATAGGTTCATAGTGAGTTTTATATCGTATTCTTCCTAATTCATCCATAAAAACTAACTCTACATTTTCTTGGGCACCATGTATGTATAAGCCATTTAATGAAGTAAATTCAATAGTGAATCTCGCATTATCTGTTTGAATTTGCTCATCTTCTGTTATTGGAGGACAACTTCCTAATAAAGGAAAATCCGTAAACCATCGTAAGGCATCTCCCTTTTGGATTTCTGTACCTGTATCATTCACATCTCGACATACAAACACCGAAACCACTCCATTTTCTTCACACATGGGAGTAATTGCAAAACCTTCAATATTTTCATTCCCATCCGTGGGGTTCGATAGTGAATATTCCTTTGATACGACAAATTTATACTCATCGTTTACCTGTTCAAGAGATAAATTGGTAACTTCCAAAAAATTCTTCCCTACATTATGTAATATATATAACAATCCGGTGGTACGATCAAAAGCAATATCACAACTCTCCTTACGGTTTGTTTTGTATTTGCCCACATACGCTACATCAAAAGACAAGGCTGGATTAACATCATATACCCATACATAACCTTCCGTTTGATGTGCAATAAAAATTAATCCGCCCATACCTTTAGTAGAAGTGTACGGCAAGCCTGTTTGAGAGCTTACAAATCCAATCGATTGCAAATGCTTATCTGGCACAAATACAATTCCTTCTATACCATCGTTTCCAGTATCAGGCATGGGCGTATTGGGGGTTAACAATCGCCATTTTTTCATTAAAGTAATAGAAGTATAATCTTGATTAGGAACATATTGTCGTATTTCATAATTTTTTTCATCAACTGTATAAAACATACTTGCCTCATAATCTACCTGCATTATCCCTTCAGGATTTCCTGCTATTTCAACATTAGCAATCTCAAAAAAATCATCAGCTCCTTCGTTAAATTGAAGAATCCGTAAGCGTCCATTATCTTGTACTACATACAAACATTGTGTAGCAGGATTCCAATGTAAGCCACTCAACTCTGTTACATTCGTTTGTGTTAACTTAGATGTTAAATTCATCGCACTACTCCATGACTCAGCTGGCCAATTCAACGTTTGAGAAAACAAAGGAAATGGTAAAAAAAGTATGTGCATTAAGGCGTAGAAAACAACTTTATGGGATTGTCTATATTGAGGCAAGGATAACATATCAGATTAATTAATTGAATAAGAATAGTTAAGATAATAGCAAAGATAAGATATAAATATAGAATAATCCAAGAAAAAAGAAATATTCGCCTAATAAAGCAAGATATATCCTATCTAAATAGCTTAAAAAAAATATAAAAAAAGACCACTTATCCTTGTATTACTGTATTTTTTAGTATATTTGTGTATTGATAATTATTATTTTCAACAAAAAGATACAGATATGAAAAAAGTAATGCTACTTGTACTAGGTTTCTTATTGGGATTAAATATCATAGCTCAAAACGAAAAACCATTTTATTTAGGGCTATATGCATCCCCTTCTGTTTTATGGTTACAATCAGATAAAAACACGGTGGATGCTAGTGGGTCAAAGCTCGGGTTTTCATACGGATTGCTTGCAGATATCACCTTAGGAGATTATTATGCACTTGCTAGTGGTTTAGAAATAACTCAACTAGGAGGAACTCTTTCGTACCAAACAGGGTTAGTTCCTGTGCAACAAACAGTTGATTACAAATTACAATATTTGGAAATACCCTTAGCCCTAAAAATGCAAACTGCATCCATCAATAATTTAAGTTTTTTTGGTCGTTTTGGTGGTGGGTTTGGAGTACGTCTAGATGCCAAAAGAGATGTAAATAACACCATTATCAACCAACCTGCAAGTGATGAAATACATCTCTTACGTGCCTATTTTAGCGTTGGTGGAGGTGTAGAATATACTGTTGCATACAACACTAAAATTTTCGCAGGTATTTTCTACAAAAATGGATTAACAAATGCTTTTAAACAAGAAGATTGGAGTGTAAAAAGCAATGCCTTATCATTGAATGTTGGTGTTATTTTTTAACGAACTCTTTATTATAAAATGGATACACATAAGAACGGTTTAACTAAATTCCGTTCTTATTTATTTGTAGATATGAAAAAAGTAGGTAAACATAAAAAAAGTCCTTCTTTCAAAGGACTTTCGCGGAAGCGGGGGGATTCGAACCCCCGGTACAGTTTCCCGTACGTCAGTTTAGCAAACTGGTGGTTTCAGCCACTCACCCACACTTCCAATGCAAACGCTAAACTGGTTTTGCGACTGCAAATGTAGTCATTAGATTTGATATTTTCAAACATTCTTATTCAATATTTATAAAAAAGCAACATATTTGTAAAAAACAAAAAAGAAAATGAACTATTTACGTAACCATAAAACACTACTTATACTAGTAGCAGTAATAGGAATAACTGCTAGTGGTTTAATGCTTAATGCCTTTATTCTCCCTAATTTAAATGGTAATGGTAACAAAAAACAGTATCTCTTTGTGTATCCTGAACAAACGTGGAGTGATGTAATAAACACGTTAACAGAAATGGAGGTTGTTAATAGTACATTTTCTTTGAAACTTGCGATTGCTCTGAAATATGCTGATATGCCCCCAAAAACAGGAAAATATGACATAGAGCCCAATCTATCTAACAGGTATCTACTGAATAGAATTGCTCACGGATTACAAAGCAAAATTATTCTTAGGGTGGTTTCTACCCGTAATACTCAACAAGTTGCACGTAATCTTAGTCGCCAATTAATGGTTGACTCAACTTCGTTAATGAAACAATTTCACAATCCTACTTTATTAGAAAAATACGAACTTACTCCGAGTAATTCATTGTGTTTGTTCTTACCTTTTAATGCAGAAATTACATGGGATACGCCAATCGAAGAAATTATACAATTGATAGAAAAAGAATATACAACGTTTTGGAATGATAACAGAAAACAATTAGCCAAGAAAATAAATTTAACACCATCTGAGATTCACATTTTAGCTTCTATAGTAGAAGAAGAGACAAATAATTTTGAAGATAAGAAAATGGTAGCAGGTCTCTATATCAATAGATTAAGAAAAGACATGTTGTTACAAGCAGACCCTACTGTGCGATATGCTACGGGCAATTTTTCTCTTAATCGGATACTAAAACGACACCTTGCTATCAACTCTCCATTCAATACATATATCTACAAAGGACTACCTCCTGCTCCTATTCGTATTCCTACCCAAGAAAGTATTGATGCTGTGCTCAATTACACCAAACACCCATATGTATATATGGTCGCAAAAAGTGATTTTTCTGGTACACACAACTTTAGTTGCACATTCGACGAACATTTACGGAAAGCTAGAGCATACCAAAAGCAATTGAACAAACGTGGTATTTTTGAATAAAGTCTGTTATAAATCTTTTAATAATACAGAAGAAGCATAGGACTGTGTGCTATTTTGAACAAATAAGGTAGCTTGCCAAGATTTTAAATGTTCATTTTTAATGTCAATTTTAAAATTCTCAGACCCCAATCCATCTATTTGCTCAAATAAATAAGCAAGCGTTAAATGTTGGATATCTATAGCTGGCTGATAAACAATTTCCTCCGTTTTTTTTACAGTAGAAATACTCTCAACAATAATCCCTGCATCTAGTAACTTGGATACAATGCGATTGACTAATCGTATTGGAATATTATAGTGAGTAGATAATTCTTCTGCATTCATTGCAGGATGCTTTTCGGCAAAACGCTTAACAATGACAGAACTGATAAGAACAAACAAAAAGTTTTCGTAACGCCTAGATATATTTTTAACATCAGACTCAAATTCGTAATTTTTAATATTTTGCACAGAAAAAGCAAATTCTGCACCATATAAAATGATAGACCACGACGCCCATAACCATAACAAAAGCAGTGGCAATGCTGCAAAACTACCGTAAATGGCATTATAATAAGATATCCAAATTTGTCCACTAATATACAACATTTGGAATAACTGAAACAATACACCAGCGACTACTCCCGCAAATAAAGCGGCAATAAACCTCACTTTTGTATTTGGAAAAAATAAATACATCAATGTAAACAAAACAATATTAATAATAAAAGGTAATATTTTGAGAAAACCATACCATACAGGCACAATCAACGAAGAAAGCACCGTATCTTGAATAGTCCCGTTCAAATAAATTGACAATCCACTAGATACAATGAGTAACACAGGAAGTATTAACATCATGGAAAAATAATCGGCAAAACGACGAAAAGTATTTCGCAATTTTTTTATCTGCCAAATATCATTGAAAGCAATCTCAATTTCGGAAAACATGTTAAGTACAGACCAAAACAACAATACAAAACCAATTCCAAAAAACACACCACCCTGAATTTGCTGAATATATGAATCGACTAAGAAAAAAGCTTCTTTCAAAACAGTACTATGGCTTGGAAATATCGCAACGAATTGATTCTCAAGATAATATTGCACACCAAAACCCTTACCAATCGCAATTACTAAAGCAAGTACAGGAACAACAGAAAGCAAGGTATAATAGGTCAGAGCCGCCGACTTTGCAAATATTTTATCTTCAAAAAAACGACGAACAGAAATAACAAATACTTTTATAATGGTATAAATACGATTTTTAGCTGCCGTAACTTCCCCATCCGTTATCCGCCAAATGTCGAAACGTAAAAAATGTAAGGCTGATTTAAAAAAAATAATCAATGTAGTAAGTCTAGCCATAGCATACAAGTATTATAAAAAAATAGCAGGTCTATAAGCCGGGTTCTGTATTTACTTGCGTAAATGTTTGTCATTTATCTACAACAACAATCACTTGTTGCCTCTAGCAACCTACCCCCCGACATCGGACGAGCAGCCCTACATGCGTCGGTATACATGGTCTTGCAACCCATAAGGCGTACGGCTCTGCTTGTTACCAAACAAACCGGTGAGCTCTTACCTCACCTTTTCACCCTTACCACACACAAGGCATGGCGGTTATTTTCTGTTACACTACTTTGCTCTCACGAACAACTTCCCGTTAAGAAGTATGGCGCTCTACGTTGCCCGGACTTTCCTCCTTTCACACACAATGAACGGCGACAAACCGACCTACTATCTGAATACAAAGATACGCAATTATGTTATTGAAACAACACTATAATGAAAATGAAATAGAAAATTGGGATAGAAAAACTAAATGAGATAACATAAAATAACATATAGAAGAAGAATGAGTACACTATTTTTTCGTTAATTCGTTTTTTTATTCTATCTTTGCAAACTAATTTTGCCCGCATTATGAGACAACTGAAAATCGTAAAATCAATCACTAATAGAGAAAGTGCTTCGCTGGACAAATATTTACAAGAAATTGGACGCGAAGACCTTATTACAGTAGAAGAAGAAGTTGAGCTAGCTCAACGCATAAAAAAAGGAGATAGAATTGCCCTCGAAAAACTTACTAGAGCCAATTTACGATTTGTTGTATCTGTAGCAAAACAATATCAAAATCAAGGTCTTAGCCTACCAGATTTAATCAATGAAGGAAATTTAGGATTAATCAAAGCTGCTGAAAAATTTGATGAAACCCGTGGTTTTAAGTTCATTTCGTACGCTGTATGGTGGATTCGTCAATCAATATTACAAGCCTTAGCAGAACAGTCTCGTATTGTACGTTTACCACTAAATCAAGTAGGATCATTAAATAAAATCAACAAAGCTTTTTCCAAATTTGAACAAGAAAATGAACGACGTCCTTCACCAGAGGAATTGGCTGAAGAGTTGGATATACCTGTAGATAAAATTACTGATACGCTGAAAGTATCTGGCCGTCATATTTCGGTAGATGCTCCCTTTGTAGAAGGTGAAGACAATAGTTTGCTTGACGTATTGGTTAATGACGATTCGCCCGTGGCTGACAGATTTTTGCTTAACGAATCGTTGGCAACTGAAGTTGATAGAGCATTAAGCACATTAAGCGAAAGAGAGAAAGATATTATTGTATCGTTTTTTGGTATTTCGTGTCAAGAAATGACATTAGAGGAAATTGGAGATAAATTTGGCTTAACACGTGAACGAGTACGTCAAATAAAAGAAAAAGCCATTCGCAAATTACGTAGCAGCAGCAAAAGTAAACTATTAAAAGGGTATTTAGGTTAATCACCTAGCACTCAAACAGAACCTAAGACCATCTTTTTTTGTATGATGGTCTTTTTTTTTGTATATAGGAACACAATGAAAACTATTCAACTTACTAAACTCAACAATTAAACACCTAATGATGAGCATTAATTCTTCCTATTGTTGTATTATTTTCCTTAAAATATTCTTTTCTTAATTTTCTTTTTTTAACTTTGCCTACCATGTGTAGTTCGTACAAAGTAAGTATTACTAAAAACATGGTGAAAAATAGAGAAAAATAATTTGCATCTATTGTAGAATTGAAATAGCACTAAGAAATCATACACATTAACTACGAATCACTCAATAACAACAAACTATGAAACAAATCCTACTCATCTTATTATGCCTTCCCTTAGCTTGTATTCGCAAATTAGAGTAGAAGAATACTTATATCCAGAATACCATCTTGATTCAAAAGTAATCTTAGAAAAAAACTTTGATGAACCCTTGTTGATACAAAAAAATAAAAATTATCGTCTCGAAGAAATAAATGGGAAAAGAATCTATTCAGTATTTAAAGATAGTTGGTATTTAAATATACTTCCAGGACGCATTTCGAAGATACCAGAACAATGGGAAGTTAAATGTAACATAACAATAAATTCAACGCAATTTGCAAATCAAGAAAAAATTAATCCTGCTTTGTATGAAGAAGCGTTTACAATTTATGGAGAATCTGAAGATAAATTATATTTTACTTTTAAC
>JAAYPI010000118.1 GCA_012519885.1 Bacteroidales bacterium | reverse complement strand
TCGTTCAAAAAGAAATAGCCTAGCAACACATATTGCTAGGCTATTCTTTTGGTGATCCGCCTGGGGCTCGAACCCAGGACCCCATCCTTAAAAGGGATGTGCTCTACCTGCTGAGCTAGCGAATCTGGCTTTTGGTGATCCGCCTGGGGCTCGAACCCAGGACCCCATCCTTAAAAGGGATGTGCTCTACCTGCTGAGCTAGCGAATCTTATCTTTTTCTACAAAAGCGGTGCAAAGATAAAGTTATATTTTTTATTTCGCAAGTAAACAACTGCTTTTTTAGATTTTGATATCACTATATTTATGTCCTACTATTGTCAATCACTTAATAATGTTCGATTTATGGTAAATAAATAATTTTAAAAAAAATGGAAAAGGAAAGATTTTACTTCCCTTTTCCATACACACATTTTCAGAACATTCTTGATTATTATTTTTTAGGGGATTTATTCTCTCTTGATTTTTTATCTTGGTTTTGTGCTCCCCTATTCCTAAAATCTTGTAGCAATTCTTGTTTAAATTCTCTATCTGCTTGATATACTTCAAACAATTTTGATGCCGGTAAGATTTTTTTAAACTTCTCATAATATGCTTTTTCAAGATTAGCTGTTTCTACTCTATTTTGGATAAAATTATCCATAACAGCCTCCTTCTCTTGCTCACTCAGCTCAGTATTTTTTGCTTTAAAGCCTTTCCCCTGAGGTCTTGATTTGCGATTAAGCTCCATTCTTTGCTGTTCAAACTCTTGGTACAACGGAAAAAATTCAGCTGATTCTTTATCCGTAAAACTTACCTTTTCTTTGATAAAAGCAATCTTTTGTGCTTGCATTTCTTGCATTTTGGCTGCTCTCATTTCTGCTCTATTGTCTGTTTGGGCAACTATCATAGTTATTCCGCCCAAAAGCATTAAACATGCTACTACTGTTTTTTTCATATTCATTTTCATTTTTTGGTTTACACTGGAGATGTATTTTGTGCACAAATATTTCTAGGTTCTATATTACGTATTATGCGATATTCTATACTAATTATTGTACGATAAAAGTTCATATAAAGCATATTCATCAATTTCATCTAATAATAACTCTTTCTGAATAGCAAGCTCCACTAATTCTTGTTCTTTTTGTTTTTGTTGGATGGAGGGCTTGACGAAGGTCGTGATAGATACATACAATCCAATAAACATGGCTGCTAAATACACATAAGGTTGTACACGTTGCCAAAGGCTTAGGTTTATTACTTGATTACTTTCCTCTTGCTTATCTAGTAATTGTTCTATCTTAGCAGAAAATTCTTCAAAATAATTATCTGGCGTTGTAAATGGAACTTTATTCCCTACCTCATTTCTAATGTTATCATTTATTTCCATACTATTGTTTTCTGTTACTTTGACGATTGATATTTCAAATGGTTTAATCCATTAGTAAAATTAATTTTTCTATTTTTTTTGTAGCTAAATGATAAGAAGCTTTTAAAGCCCCAACAGAAGTCTCTAAAATTTCAGACATTTGTTCATATGTTATATCATCGAAATATTTCATATTAAATACCAAACGTTGTTTTTCTGGCAACAATAAAATTGCTTTTTGTAGTTTTAATTCAATTTCATTTCCCGAAAAATAAGAAGTATCTTGTAGCGATAAGGCTAATGTATCTTCAATATCAACGTATTCATTCGTCTGTTTTTTTGAACGTAAAAAATCCAATGTTTCGTTGGTTGCTATGCGATAAAGCCAAGTTGACAGAGAAGACTCTCCTCTAAAAGAGGCTATATGCAACCATGCTTTTAAAAATGTATTTTGAAGTACATCATCGGTATCATCATGATTTATCAACATTTTTCGAATGTGATAATACATTTTTTGCTGGTATGTTTTCATTATCCACGAAAAAGCTTTTCGTTTTGTTTGTTCAGAGGCTAACATGGCTAAAATCTCTGATTCCTCAATAATTTCTTTCATTCAAAATAAATTTGTGTGTGTTTATTCATGAATAATGCATTCTATTTTTTTATTATTCGTATCTTTGTTTCCCAAAATATTTATAAAGAGGCTACTAAAATACGCTTTTTTATTGGACTTATAAAAATATAAAAGGTTTAATTACTTATTAATCTTTATGCATACTACTCATTTATCAACACAAGCTATCGAATTTATTACTGTTAGTTTAGCCTACTGTACTGCATTAGAAGACGATATGTCTGAACATACAACGATGTACTTTGACAAACTTTCAAAAATTCTACCTTTATTATATCTAAAAGCATCACTTGTAGACACAAAAAACAGTAACGAAGTATACGAGGATGTTGAGAAATTTGTTACAGAACATGAATATGAATTTATACAAGCAAAAATAGCCTCCTTATTTGGAGCCTATGATAACTATTTAGAAGTATCAGAAGAAGTTGATACACCTATCATGGGAAGCATATCTGAGGATTTAGCAGACGTATATCAGGATATAAAAGATTTAGTAATGAATGCTAAAGTAGGAAATCCTGAAGTAGTAAGTATTGCTGTAAAAATATGTATAGAAAACTTTCAGCAATACTGGGGTCAAAAGTTGCTTAGTGCACTGAAACAGATTCACAGTATTTTATACAATAATGAATTAGAAAATGTAACAGATGAGTCTATATTACAAAAAAATACGGTAAAAAAACAGACTTTTAGCGATTTTTTGCGTGATGAAGAAGATGACTACAGTAATTTATTGTAAGTTTTTATCCCTAATAAGTGAATGTAAGATGAAACATCCGACACATATTTCAGCCGAATTAATGGCAACCCTTCCCACACTTTCTTACCCCGAAAAAAAAATTATCATTGTTGATACGCTAGAAAAATTAGAAGAAGCTGTACATAAATTAAATACTCAGAAATTAATAGGTTTTGACACAGAAACGAAACCATCCTTTACAAAAGGAGTAATCAATAAAGTAGCATTACTACAATTAGCCTCTGAAGATGTTTGTTATTTATTTCGCTTACACCTCATTGGATTACCCCACTCTTTAATGGCTATTTTAGCTAATCCATCTATTATAAAAATTGGGATAGCATTACGTGATGATTTTAGTGGATTACGCAAATGGAACAACGCTAAACCTCAAGGTTTTATTGATATTCAGCAAGAGATTCATAAGGTGGGTATCCAAGAACTTAGTTTGCAAAAAATATATGCCATCTTATTTGCTCGTAGAATTTCGAAAAATCAACGACTATCCAATTGGGAGTCGGAAGAATTGTCGGAAGCACAACAACACTATGCAGCCATAGACGCATGGGCATGCTTGGATATTTATCACGAAATTAAAACTTATATCGAATAAAATAGAGCTTATGTACAAACAGATATTTTTAAAACCAAAGAAAGAAGAATCATTAAAACGTTTTCATCCTTGGGTATTTTCAGGGGCTATTTCTCATACCGACAATCCTGTTGAAGAAGGAGAGATTGTAGAAATTTATGATTCAGCTAAAAACTTTATTGCGTTAGGTCATAGCCAAATTGGGAGCATTGCAGTTCGTGTACTGTCTTTTGAAAAAGAAGAAATTAATGAAATTTTTTGGGTAAAACGCATTCGTGAAAGTGCTTCTGCACGTACCTCGTTGGGTGTTTCGCACAGCACAACTCACTCAATATATCGACTAGTGCATGGAGAAGGGGATTTGCTTCCAGGCTTAATAGTAGATGTTTACGGAAAAACAGCCGTAATGCAGGCTCATTCTATAGGAATGCATGTACATAGACATGCCATAGCGGATGCCATTATCCATGTATTGTCTCCAAACGTCAGTGCTGTTTATTATAAATCGTCAGGAACATTACCCTACAAAGCTGATATTGATGTAGAAGATGGATTTTTGGTTGGCAATTCAACAGAAGGCACTGCATTAGAAAACGGATTAGCATTTTATATTGACTGGCTGAAAGGTCAAAAAACAGGCTTTTTTATCGATCAGCGAGATAATCGCTCTTTGCTTGAAAAATACGCAAATGGCAAATCTATTTTAAATATGTTTTGCTATACAGGGGGTTTTTCTGTGTATGCTTTAAGAGGAGGTGCAAGCATGGTACACTCGGTCGATAGTTCAGCTAAGGCAATAGACTTAACAAATAAAAACGTAACGCTAAATTTCCCAAACGATACTCGTCATACAGCTTTTGCCACAGATGCATTTAAGTTTCTAGCTGAAATGGATAATGCGTATGATATCATTGTTCTTGACCCCCCAGCGTTTGCCAAACACCGAGATGCATTAAAAAATGCCTTACAAGGCTATAAACGCCTAAATGCAAAAGCAATTGAAAAAATTAAACCAGGAGGCATATTGTTTACTTTTTCTTGTTCGCAAATTGTGAGCAAAGAACAATTTAGATTAGCGGTATTTAGTGCAGCCGCTATTACAGGTAGACATGTGCGTATTTTACATCAATTAACCCAACCAGCTGACCACCCCATTAGCATCTATCATCCTGAAGGAGAATATCTTAAAGGATTGGTTATGATGGTAGAATAGACAGTTATAAGCCTTTTACTCTATGTGAATTTTGTTGAGCAAAAGCCTTCCAAGATGTTTTTTTAGAAGAAGAAAAGGGTTTGTTGAGTTGTAAAAAATGACAATAAGCTGCAGCTAAACCATCAGTTGCGTCTAATTGTAGCGACATATCTTGTTCTGACAAGTTTAAAAAACGCTGTAACATTCTAGCAACCTGCTCTTTAGATGCTGCTCCCGAACCTGTTATAGCCATTTTTATTTTTAATGGGGCATATTCATGTACTGGAATGTCGCGATACAAAGCTGCTGCTATTGCGGCTCCTTGGGCTCTACCTAGTTTGAGCATTGATTGCACATTTTTACCAAAAAAAGGAGCCTCTATAGCTAATGCAGTTGGTTTAAACTCATCCACTAAAGATAATACACGAGCAAAAATACGTTGCAATTTAGAATAATGATCTGGGTATTTTTTTAAATCTAACACACCAATAGCAAGCATCGTTGGTTTACCACCTTTAATTTGTAACAAACCATACCCCATAATAGTAGTACCAGGGTCAATTCCTAAAATAATGGCATCTTTATATGTTAAACTATCTGA
>JAAYPI010000015.1 GCA_012519885.1 Bacteroidales bacterium | reverse complement strand
TATAAAAGATTTTGTGCCTCCTGTTGAAATAAATTCTACGCCCTCTGCATGTAGTTTTAAAATTAGTTTATCCAAATTTTCTTTGTGAAATACAGAGACTAAGGCACGTTTTATTTTTCTTTTTTCCATCTTATTAGAGATTTTTTAATGTTTCGCAAAGGTAACAAATTAAGTGTATTTTTTTATAGATATATCAACTTTTTTTGTATTTTTTTGTTAACTGCTCTATTTTGTATTAATTGCAAGACAATGAACAATTTAGACGCCTAATATGTCTTGTGAACTACTCGTTTTTCGTACCCATGTTTCAAAGGTATAATCAAAGGGATTTTTATCGTCTTTTTGATGTGATTCTTTTTTTACAAGAGTCCAATCATTTTTGTTGATGTGAGGGAAGAATGTATCAGCATCGAATGTAGCATCAATTTTTGTGATATACAACATTGTAGCCACTGATATGGCTTGTTCGTAGATTGATGCCCCTCCGATAATAAAAACGATATTTTTTTCAGCATTTTTACTAATGGCATCATCTAATGAATAGGCTATTTCACAGTCTTTGTAAGTAACATGTTGATTTCGTGTGATAACAATGTTCTTTCTATTGGGTAACGCTCCATTTGGTAATGATTCAAAAGTTTTTCTACCCATGATGATTGTGTGCCCTGAGGTTAGTTGCTTAAAATGCTTTAAATCGTTTGGCAAATGGCATAGTAATTGGTTGTTTTTGCCAATTCCATTTTGCTTGTCGATAGCTACTATAATAGCAATATTTGTCATATAAAATCGATATTATACCGCCACAGCTCCAGGTATATGAGGATACGGATTATAATTTACTAATTCAAAATCACTAAATTGAAAATCAAAGATAGATGTTATGGTAGGGTTGATTTTCATGGTTGGTAATTGTCGAGGTTCACGTGTAAGTTGCAGTTGAACCTGTTCCAGATGGTTGGTGTAAATATGTGCATCTCCCAATGTGTGAATAAAATCACCTGCTTGTAGCCCAGTTACTTGTGCCATCATTTGAAGTAATAGGGCGTATGATGCTATATTAAACGGAACACCTAAAAAAATATCGGCACTTCGTTGGTACAATTGCAAACTAAGTTTGCCATTCGCTACATAAAACTGAAAAAAAGCGTGGCATGGTGGTAAGTTCATATTGGGCAAATCGGCCACATTCCAGGCACTTACAATTATTCGGCGTGAATCAGGGCTGTTTTTAATGGTATGTACAGCTTCTGATATTTGGTCGATAAAACCACCATCATACGTGGGCCACGAACGCCATTGGTAGCCGTAAATATGCCCCAAATCACCCTTTTCGTCAGCCCATTCGTTCCATATACGAACGCCATTTTCTTGTAAATAACGTACATTTGTATCGCCATTTAAAAACCACAGTAATTCGTGTATGATGGATTTTAGATGCAGTTTTTTTGTGGTTAAACACGGAAATCCGTCTTCCATTTTAAAACGCATTTGGTGTCCAAATACACTTATTGTACCTGTACCAGTTCGGTCTTCTTTTTGTGTACCTTCATCTAGTACTCGTTGAAGTAATTCGTGGTATTGTTTCATATTACTAATTGTTCATATCCATTTGTTTCACTATTCAATAAGCCTGAAAGGTTGTTTTTAGTACTTTAAACTCTATACGTCTGTTTATTTGATTAGCAATTTCTTGTTGCTGAGAAGGTAAAGATGTAATAAATTCCTCATCAAGTATAACTCCTTCTGATAAAAAAGTATATTTTTTGGCGAGTGTTTTATCTACTTCAACTGGTTTATTTTTTCCGTATCCTTTTGGGATAAGACGAGCAGTGTCTATTCCTTTTTGTTTTACATAATCTACTACTGATTGAGCTCGTTGTGTGGATAAAAGTGTGTTTGCTGTTTCTGTACCAATCATGTCCGTATGTGCTGCAATTTCAATAGTTACCGTTGGATTATCCTTTAGTAGATTAACCAATTCGTTTAAAGCTACTGCAGATTCTGGTGTGAGTTCTGCTGATCCAAATTTAAAGAAAATATTATTCATTTGCACAGGTCGACTGATTGAGTTTAATTGAAAATTGAGTGTAAAGGTTTGGTTTTTATTCGAATTTTCGGTAGAAACTTTTTGCGAGCTATTTAAAAATCCTCGTGCAGATGCCAATAAAATATAGTTCGTATTTGGGGCAATTATTTGTGAAAATGTCCCATTGCGACGAACAGATATTTTCTCAATAGTTCCATTCGATCCTACTAGTCTTATCACAGCATCACCAAGTATATCTCCATTATTATCTGTTACTTTTCCTTCTATTTTGTATTCAAGTTTTGGTAGTTCAAAGCTCCATATATTGTCAAAGAAACGTCTGTCAGCACGGTTGCTCGAAAAGAACCCTTTTTCTTCTTTTTCCATGAATGTAATTCCAAAATCATCGGCTTCTGAGTTCACTGGGCTCATCATATTGCTTATCATCCATTCATTGTTTTCGGATGGTTCGGCTTTAAAAATATCTAATCCGCCGAAACCAGGATGCCCATCGGAAGAAAAATACAACGTACCATTTTTTTTAAACGAAGGAAACATTTCATCTCCAGCTGTGTTAATTGTTTCTCCAAGATTTTTTGGAATTCCCCATCCATCTTTTGTTCTTTCCACTTTCCAAATATCCTTGCCTCCATATCCGCCTGACATATCAGAAACAAAGAATAAATAGTCTCCATTGGGAGAAAGGGCTGGATGAGCAATGTTCAAACTCGAGTCTTGTAATAAGATGATTTGTTGGGGAGATGTCCATGAACCTCCACTTCTTTTAGAAACGAAAATACCCGTACCTAGTGTTTTCCCTTTTTCAATTTTACTACGGGTAAAAAATAGCTCTTGACCATCAAATGAAAATGAACAGGTGCCTTCATCAAATTCTGAATTAATATCTCCTTCTACTAGGAGTGGCTCTTCCCATTTTCCTTGAATATTTTTACGGGAACTAAAAATATTATTATTGTTTTGTCCCGTAATGCGGCTTGCTTTATTTTTTTTATTTAATTTTCTGGTGGAATTAAAAAAAACTAAGTCTCCTCTGCTGTTTGCAAATGAAGGGGAAAAATCAGAAAAACGAGAATTGAAAAGTTCTTCTTTGCTAACAACATATCGAGTAGGTTTTTTCCAATCAGATAGTACTAATTTGGACGAAGAAAGGCCATTTAATGCTTCACGATGTGAAGGGTTCGATTCTAAAAACGTTTCGTAAAATTTGATGGCATCTGTATGTTTGTTATTTTTGCGGGCAACTTCTGCTGCATAAAAATAGACCAAAGGTTCTTTGTATTTGTAACGTATGGCGTTACGATAGGCTGTTTCTGCTCTTTTATTATCGTTAATTTGACGAAATGCATTCCCAGATTTAAATGCGACACTTGCTCTTAATTCTTTTTCTTTAGAAGGTATAGATGGATAAATTCTTTTGTATAAATTACCCGCTACGTAATACTCTCCTAATTCATATTTTTTGTCTGCTTTGTTTATTCGAGCCTGTATGCTACACGAACTGAGTGTAACAAGTATAAGAAGAAATAAAATACTAAACTTAAATTGCATATGAATTGTGAATGGCTTATGAGAGTACAAATATACAATTTCTTTTTTAAAAAATAGATAGAAAAAAACCTCATCATATTTTGAATGATGAGGTTTTTTTCTATTTCAAGGTAAAGATTATTCCACTCCTTGAGGAACAATTAATTTATACCCTTTTCCATGAATGTTAATTATTTGCACACTTTCGTCTTCTTTCAATAATTTACGAAGTTTTGTAATGTATACGTCCATGCTTCGAGCATTGAAATAGTTATCATCTATCCAAATTGTTTTTAATGTATAATTTCTTTCTAATATGTCATTAGCATTGGCACATAATAACCCAAGTAGTTCTGATTCTTTTGTGGTTAATTTTGTATGTTTATCTCCTATTGACAGAATTTGTTTTTGCGAATCAAATACAAATTTACCGATTTTAAATACAATTTTTTCCTTTAATTTTTTTCCTTTTATACGACGCAGAATTGCTTCTATTCTGAATAGTAATTCTTCCATGCTAAAAGGTTTTGTAATGTAATCATCTCCTCCAATTTTAAAGCCTTCGAGGATGTCCTCTTTGAGGGTTTTAGCTGTTAAAAACAAAATAGGCACTTCGGTATTTACTGCTCGCACTTCTTGGGCTAGTGTAAATCCATCTTTTTTGGGCATCATTACGTCGAATACACATACGTCGTAGGTGTTTTTCATAAATGCTTTGTATCCAGCATCTCCATCTGGAAGTAGGTCTGTATCATAGCCTTTGGCTTGTAGGTATTCGCGTAAAAGCATACCTAAATTTTCGTCATCTTCGCATAGAAGAATCTTTACTTTTTGTTCATTCATATTGTATTTTTTTTAGTGATGGTATTGTTATGATAAATTTTGTTCCTTTATGTAGTTCACTTTCTGCTCGAATAGAGCCTTTGTGTTTTTCAATAATTTTTTTTACATAAGCCAAACCCAAGCCAAACCCTTTTACGTTGTGTACATTTCCCGTAGGAACACGATGAAATTTTTCAAATATTTTTTTCAAATGTTCCTTTTTGATTCCTATTCCATTATCTTCTACACTAATGTAAAGGATATCTTTTTCGTTCCATGATTTTATTTTAAGGATAGGACTTTGGTCAAGATTTCGATATTTTAATGCATTGTCTAGGAGGTTGTAAATTACGTTGGTAAAGTGCATTTCATCCACCATTGCCCAATATTCTGATGCTTGTAAATTTGTATTGATAATGCCTCCTTTACTGCTTACTTTGATTGAAAAATTGTTGCAAACATTTTCGATTATTTCGTGGACGTTGGCTTCTTTAAATTTCATGATAGATTTCTCTTTTTCCAAGATGGATGTTTCTAGAACCTTTTCTATCTGAAAACTTAATCGTTTTGTTTCTTCGTATATTATATTAGAAATGCTTTTTAATACCTCAGGAGTTTTCGTAATTCCTTCATCTTTGAGCATTTGAGCCGCCAAGGAAATGCTTGATATAGGAGTTTTGAACTCATGTGTCATGTTATTCATGAAGTCCGTTTTCATTTCTCCCAAACGTTTCTGTCTGAATATTAAGATAATAGTTGCTAAAAATACTAGAAATAAAATAATCGTAAACAGTACAGAACTAAATATCATAAAAGAAACGGGTTGTGTAAGATATTCTTTTGCATACGGAAAATATACCCTCAGAATATTTAATTTAGGATTGAAATCGTTTGGAAATAGGAGTTGTGAGAAATAATGTTCCATATTTGGCACATTAAAATTGGATGTTCGGTATACCTCTTCTCCTGTATAGTCAATCAAAATAACTTTGAATGGGGTAGTGATTCCATTGTTTTCTAGTTCCTTTTTTAATTGATTTTCCATATGTGTAAAATCAATACGTTTTTCGATTGGTTTGTCAGTAGATTCCTTCAACCATCGCATAGCAATATCATCAAGTAAAATCTTTTTTTGAGCAAAATTTTCTTTTAATCGATTTTGAAGTGTTTCTGATATTTGTTGTACTGTTCGTGTTGTAGAGGGCGAGCTTGAAATTGATATTTTTTGCTGAATGGTAGTGGTACTTCCTTGTAGATTTTCTTGAATAGTAATAGAACTTGCACTTTGCAATCCTACTGTCTGGTCGATAAAACTGGTGCTTCGTTGAGAAGGACGTTGAGCGAGGGCTTCATTGAAATAGTGTAGTGTTTCTTCTTCTTCTAGTGTTTTGCTAAGTTGGTATAAACTGCGTTTTGCTGCTTCGTTAAAATGTTGCACACGCATATCTAACAAAGAGTTGAGGTACTTTATTTGTAAAAACAATAACCCAAAAAAGGTAATTGCCATAAAGACTGACAAAAGGATTATACTTCGCTTATTCATAGGCTTATTCTTAAGTTTTTACGTTAAGGGCATTGGGAACTTGCGGTATTGCCAACCTCTGGCTTGAAATATGTTTATTAGAGCATTTCATATCTTCTTTTTAACAAAACAAAGATATGATTTTAACATTTGAATTCAAACTTTCTTTAGTATCATTTAACATTTACTATGTGGGATAGCCTGTTAAATGATACCGTACGTAGTGGCGTTTGATTATTCCTGATTTATTGCTGCTTTTTTGTCTTTCATTTTCCCATCAAACAGTTCGTATTTGCGGTATTCACATTCGATTGAACCATTTAGGAGTAGATATTTTTGTGATGGGCGGAGTCCAATTTTATAAAATCCTTCCATGTTTGAGCTAATAATCCAGGCTTCGGCTCCAGGGAAACGATGTTTTAGCGTTTCGCCTATTTCTGCATATAGCTTATTGATGCTATTGCCCCCAATGCGTTCTCCGTAAGGAGGATTGGTAACAATAAGTGTTTTTTGTGTTGGAGTGGGGAGTTCCATAAAATTGGCTTTTTGCAAGCTAATATATTTACTTAATCCTGCACTCTTGCAATTTTCTTCTGTTATTTTTAGAGCTTGAGCTGAAATGTCCGACCCGTAAATTTTATGCTTAAAAATGCGTTCGTTGCTATCGTCATTATACACTCTATCAAATACTTCACTGTCAAAATCTTTCCATTTTTCAAACGCAAATTCTTTTCTAAAGACTCCCGGCGGAATATTAAGTGCTATCATAGCAGCTTCAATGAGGAGTGTTCCAGATCCACACATGGGGTCGAGAAAATCCGATTCGCCTTTCCATCCTGTGAGCATAATTAAACCTGCTGCTAACACTTCGTTGAGAGGTGCTTCTGTCTGAGCACTTCGATAGCCTCGTTTGTGTAATGATTCTCCCGAACTATCTAGTGATATTGTGCAAGTAGTGTGTGCAATGTGAATATTTAAATATACGTCTGGGTTTGTAATCTTAATTGAAGGACGCTCGTTAAATTTTTCTTTAAAATAATCTACAATGGCATCTTTAACTTTATACGTAACAAATTTTGAGTGGCTAAATGTTTCTGAGTATACAACAGCACTGATAGCAAAACTTTCTTTCGCTGAAAAGTATTTTTCCCAATGTATTTTTTTTATTTGGGCGTATATTTCATCTGCATTTTTTGCTTGAAATGTGAAAATAGGTTTTAGAATACGAATTGCTGTACGACAGTGAAGATTTGCCTTGTACATCAACTCGTTATTTCCTGTAAAGGAGACACCTCTTTTTTCTTTTTGTATATTGTTTGCTCCTATTTGTGCTAGCTCTTTTGCTAAAATATCTTCGAGACCCTGTAATGTTTTTGCAATTAACGGAAATTCTTTGTTCATGATGTTTGGTGAGCTAGTATAATATTCTTAGTGAGTATGTGCGTATCTTCTTTCAGATACAATAAGGAGAGCTTCTTCTTTGATAGCATAAGGGAGATTAATGTTTCTGATTTGCAAGCTTTTTAGCCATTCGGCAATTTCATCTTCACGCAATGTAAAAAATACTTCCTCAAATAGTGCAATTTCTTTTGCATTATATGATTTCTCGTCGCGAAATCGGAAAATATCTAGGTCTTCATCTTCGAAATAAACAGCATTAGGGGACGAAGCTAATAAGGAGTCTTTTTCACATACTTCATGTGCTCCACAACATACTTCAGTATCTTCTATTATTGGCGTTAGCGTATCGGCTATTTTCGCCGGAGTTTCTCTTCGTGTGTATTTGTTGAGGAGATAGATAACTATCCCTAAACAGATAAAAAGGATAATGAGTAGCATAGGTTAAGGTATGGTATGTTCATCTAATGTTGCAAAGATAATGATTTTATTTTTATGAATCATATTTCTTTGTGTTATAATTGTCCGTTTTCTATCAATATAATTATCCGATTAATCATTGCGTCTTCACTTTTTGCATCATTAAAGTCTTCTTTCAGGTTTGCTCCTAATATACGAGCAAAACCCTGCCAAAAGAATGCGGTTAATCCTCCTCTGTATTCGCGAATAAGGTCAAAAGAACTTTGTTCGCATTCTCTATCTATCAATTTAATCAATAATTTGCCTTGTGTTAGGGTTAGTTTTTTTAAATCGGGTTCATACTGTTTGAATAGGGCTTTTTCGTATTCTCGCATATATTTTTTTCGTTCTTTTTGCGGAAGTTTTTCTAATAAAGGATTAACCCGTTCCACTTCTTTCCCTACAACTTTGGCAAAAGGATATACCTTCTTTATGTCTCGTACTAATTTATTGTATTTTTGTTGATCTCGTTTTTTTACATATTTAGGATAAACTATGTGTTCATTTAGTACTACGATAGGGATTGTGTCATTACCAACCACTATCCCAGGAAGAATATAACCTTGAGCAGTTTGTATGTACGATGTTGCTAAGGTTGGTAAAGAAAGAGACAACAACACTATTATGTTGCCCAAGAGGAATAGTTTATTTTTCATAATCGTGAGAATATAAGGACACGATATTTACGCAAAAATACAGTATTATTTGATAAAAATTACCACTCTCTATTGCAGATTAAGAATACTTAACATTACCTTTGTCTTTCATTAAAAAAAGGAGATCTTGTGTTGTTTAAAAGATATGTATTCTGTGTGTTTTTTTTGCTCAGTGTATTCCCTATTCATGCGTTAGTGATGCAACAGATAGAGAATCCACGAAGTCTTGCTCTCGGTAAGTCTTATGTCATGCTGTTGGATAATAATTATGCTTTAGCCAATCAGGCCTCTGCTTCATTTCTTTCTTCCTCAACTCTTGCGTTATCTTATCATAACCGATTTGTTGTTAAAGAATTAAGTTCGATTAGTGCCCGCTATTCTATGCCTACTCCGTGGATGAATGTTGGTTTCTTATATCGTTTTTTTGGTTTCTCTCTTTATCATGAGATGATTGCTGGTGTGTCTGTTGCTAAGGCGTTGTCTTCTCATTTTTCGTTGGGAGCACAAGTTGATTATGTTTCTGTGTATGTATCTCCAGAAGAGGGTTACCTTAGTACTTTTGTTCCCCAATTAGGGATAATCATAAAAGCTACTCCATCTGTTAACCTAGGTATACATGCATATAATTTTACTTTTGCTAACTTGCAGACCAGTTATCAAGAAGAATACCTACAGCCCTATTTGACTGCAGGTTTAGATTATCACATGGATCAGAAAGTGCTTTTACTTGCCCAAATTCATAAGCCTTTGAGAGAAGAGTCTACCTTGTCGGCTGGTATTGAATACACAATTGCTCCAGAAGTGATTGTTCGTACTGGAATGTCTCTTCAACAATATCTACAACCAAGTTTTGGGGTAGGATTAAACATTGATGTTTTGCAATTTGATGTAGGATTTCAATATCATCCAGTGTTGGGCATGTCGGTCAGTTCGGGTGTTGTATTTATATTTGGTAAATAGGACTCCATGAAATACTGTCAATGTTTGTGCATCTTGCTTTGTGGGTTTGGATTTTTACCCTCCAACGTTAGTATGGCTCAGAATACTTATTTAGAAACAATAGATAGAATCGTAGAAAACTTAGAAATGAGTGACGATGAAGTTGTTTTAGATGATACATACGAGGATTTGCTTCGATTGGCAGAAAACCCACTGAATGTAAATACATGCACTAGAGAACAATTAGAACAATTATTTTTTCTCTCTCCATATCAAATTGAAAATTTACTGTATTATCGCTATTCTTATGGCGATTTGTACACTGTATACGAGTTACAATTGATTGATGGTTTTGATGAGGAAACGATTCAATTTTTATTACCTTTTATATATGTAAGAAAGAGCGAACTACAATCAGAGGGCATAACGTTACAGAATGCTTTTCGATATGGAAAAAATCAAGTATTGTTGCGAACGGACTGTACAATACAAAAGAAAAAAGGCTATACGCATCTTGCCACAGACGCACAACGATATGTGGGGAATCCATTATATACACAATTTCGTTATCGCTTTTCATCACAGTATTTATCTATCGGAGTAAGTATGGAAAAAGATGCAGGAGAGCCTTTCGATTGGCACTATAACAAGGGTTTTGATTTTTATGCACCATATTTGTTTATTAGTTCACTCTGGAAGTTTAAACATATTGCACTAGGACATTATAAACTTAATTTTGGTCAAGGATTAGTGTTACAGTCAAGTCAACGATTTGGTAAGTCTTCTTTATTTTCTAACACGATATACAAAGAAGGAATAAGTAAGAGTGCCTCGCTGGATGAATCTCTGTATTTCAATGGATTAGCAACAACTATTGGTCATAAAAAATTAGAAATAACAGCCTTTTATTCAAATACTCCTCTTGATGGAACACTTGAATATGATTCGAACAATCTATTGGGCTTGTCATCAATAAAAACAGATGGAATACATCGTACGGAAAATGATTTTGTGAAAAAGAATGTAGCCCGTCAGATGGTGATTGGTGGAAATATTCAATACCACTTCCCGTTTTTAAAACTAGGTATTACTGGTTTTTCTTATTCTCTTGATAAGCCGTCTTTCCCCTCATCCAAACCATATGCTATATACGAGTTTGCTGGCAAACACTATTCAACTGCTAGTATTGATTATCGGGCTCGTTTTCATCAATTCAATGTAGCTGGCGAAATGGCTATAGATAAAAATGGTGCTATGGCTACTGTTCATACCCTTTCTTTTCAGCCTATTTCTCGTTTTGGATTGGTAGCTTTATATCGCTATTACCAGCCTGAGTATAGTAGTATATTTGGTAATGGTTTTTCACAAAGTAGTAGTACAAATAACGAAGAAGGCTTTTTTATGGGGACAGAATTATTGCCATTTCGTAAATGGAAACTGGTTTCTTATCTAGATGTGTTTTCTTTTCCGTGGTTAAAGTATTTAGTTAATACCCCTTCTCGTGGTTATCAAGGCTTTATTCAAGCAACATATACGCCGACTCGAAATACCACATTTTTTTGTCAATATAAATCAACATCCAAACAACGGAATGTGTTACTCGAAGAGATGGCAACACCAATGGTAAATCCATATACAAAAAATGAGTGGCGATTTCAAATTGATACTAACCCTTTTAAACATTTACATTGTAAAACAGGTATGCATTCCAATGAGTATGCCTCTCAACTCAATCATCCCACTTATGGTTTTCTCTTATATCAAGATGTTGGCTACGAATTTTCTAGTATCCCTTTGTTGTTAAATGCTCGTTATGCTTTGTTTGATGCCATTAACTATGATAATCGTTTGTATGCATACGAAAGAGATGTTTTATATGCTTTTTCTGTGCCGATGTATTATGGACAAGGAATGCGGTTATATGTAAATGTTGTTTATAAGCCTTTCCCTCAACTTACTTGGTATGCAAAATTTGCACATACTTGGTATGCCGACAGAAATGAGATAGGCTCTGAAGGAGAAACTATTTATGGAAATCAAAAAACAGATATCCGCATTTTGGTGAATTGGAAGTTTTAAACGAATTTTACCAGAAAAATTTCTATTTTTGTACAATACTAATAGTAATGCTTATGAATTCCTTTGGGGGCTGCAAGAAGAAATAAAAAGTAATAAAATTGGTAGTAATAGTAATTTTTTCATAAAATATTTTTTTTTAATTAAAATAGGTATTATATTTGCATTAATAATAATTATTGATGCTCTTATTGCCCTGTACTTCAAACCCCCGTCTATTCGGTTTTTAG
>JAAYPI010000213.1 GCA_012519885.1 Bacteroidales bacterium | reverse complement strand
CTCCTCAAGCAGAATATTCTGCTAATCTTTATAGTAAGTATATTTGTATATTTTGAGATGTAGTAAACAATATTCCCGTGATGAGTAATTCCTGATCACTTTATTCCTTAAAGCTTTGAATTTTGTGTTGTGTGGTGTTGCCATTTTAACAAATTTTCAACTCAATCAGGTCTATTATAATATAAAACATAAAAAGTAAGAAGATTAAAAAACATATAAGTAAAATAATAAATTAAGGGCCAGACCGTTTTAATTATAATAAAATTTTTATTTAAAGTCTGACCCCATATTAATTAATCAGTCGTCGATTGGCTATTCTTTTGGTTCGGCTCTTCCTGCTGACATTCCGGACACACACCTTCAAATATTGCGCGGTGTCTTTCGATGGTATATCCAGTTATTTCAGCTACTTGTTTGTCCATATTTTCATGGTATGGGAAAGGTATATCGTATACTGAACCACATTTTATGCATAAAATGTGGTAGTGTTTGTCAAGCTGTGCCTCAAATCTATCTATATTGGGCAATTTAACCCGGAGAACTTTGCCCTGCTTAACCAAAATTTTTAGATTACGATATACTGTTCCGCGACTTATATGGTTATCAATAGCCCGAACATCCAGATATATCTCATCTGCACTGGGATGGTCACAGCGCGCTCGTACTGCATCGAGAACCAGCTGACGCTGTTTTGTATTTCTCTGTTGCTTCATAATAGATACTGCCTCTGATATAAAATGTCCTGTTTAAACAGAGCCGGGAATAGTTGCCTGAATCAAGCCATCATTATCAAGTTTGGAAAGCTCAATTACCTTATCCAAAGACAACCCAGCTGCTTTGGCGAAACGCTCACCATATTCCTGGTCAGCAAGGTAACAGTGGGCGGCATGGCGGTATTTTATATTATCTGTGACACATGCCATATCATGAACAGTATTTTCAATTAGAATCTGCTTCTTGTCTTCTGTGAGTATACGCCATAAGTCTCCACCGGCACGGAAACAGTCATCTGTCGGATCATCCTTAGGATCATATCTATACATTGCGCCTTCCAAGTCAAGTGGCGGTTCCATTACTTCTGGTTGAGCAGTCCAGAAACCATAACTGTTCGGGGTATATGCCGGTGTACTGCCATAGTTTCCGTCTACTCGCATGGTTCCATCACGATGGTAATCGTTAACTTCTACTCTGGCACGATTTACTGGAATGAGATTGTGGTTTACACCCAGGCGGTAACGTTGGGCATCACCGTAAGAAAATAGTCTGCCCTGTAGAAAACGGTCAGGGCTGAAACCTATGCCGGGTACCACATGGGCAGGGGTAAAGGCTGCCTGTTCTACTTCGGCAAAAAAGTTTTCGGGATTCCGGTTAAGCTCAAGAATGCCAACTTCGATGAGTGGATATTCCGCATGGCGCCAGATCTTGGTAATGTCAAAGGGGTTTTCATAGTGATTTCTTGCCTGTTCCTCTGTCATAATCTGTACATACATTGTCCATCTGGGGAAGTCTCCCCGTTCAATTGCATCATAAAGATCTTTTCCGTGGTACTCCCGGTCCATACCGTTTATTTCGGCAGCTTCTTCATTGGAGAGGTTTTTTATACCCTGCTGTGTTTTAAAATGGAATTTACACCAGAAACGTTCATTCTTATCATTATAGAAAGAAAAAGTATGTTCTCCAAAGAAGTGCATATGACGGAAGGAGGCGGGGATACCCCTGTCGCTCATCAGTATTGTGATCTGATGAAAACATTCAGGCAGCAATGTCCAGAAATCCCAGTTGTTTTGAGCAGAGCGGCGTCCT
>JAAYPI010000117.1 GCA_012519885.1 Bacteroidales bacterium | reverse complement strand
ATAATAACTTTCCTAACTTAAAAATAACATACCAATCTAATTTTTGTTTGGCTACATAAAACCGTTCCAATAATTTACAAAAAACTATCTCAATTGCTAAAAAATAAATAGGGATAAGAAAAAAATTGGCATCCCAATATTCAGGTAAAAAAAAGGTAAATACCAACCAAATTATTAGTTGAGATACAATTACACTCGTAACAATGATTTGGTAATATTTTCTCATGCTATATTTATTTTTTATTAATTTCTACACAAACTTTTACTATATTATTATTTACCTCTACAAAACCGCTATCAATACTAAAAGAAATATTTTCTTCATTCTTTTTTGTAAGATAGATATTTCCTTTTCCTAGTACAGAAACCAGTGGAGCATGGTTATCAAGTATCGCAAACTTACCCATTGTTCCAGGTAAAGATATTGCTAATGCATTGCCAGAAAAAAGTGTTTTATGTGGTGCATAAATTTCTACTATCATATGTATTTAGTTTTCTCCCCTCAAAATAGCTTTCCCTTTTTCTATTGCATCCTCTATGGTGCCTACTAAGTTGAAAGCAGACTCAGGGTATTGGTCAACTTCTCCATCCATAATCATATTAAACCCACGAATAGTTTCTTCTATTGGTACAAAAACACCGGGTATCCCTGTAAATTGTTCAGCAACGTGAAATGGTTGAGATAAAAATCGTTGTACTCTTCTTGAACGATGTACAATTAATTTATCTTCATCAGATAATTCTTCCATTCCTAAAATAGCAATAATGTCTTGTAACTCTTTGTTGCGTTGTAATAGCTCAACTAGCCTTAATGCAGTTTTGTAATGTAATTCGCCTACAACATTTGGTTCCAAAATACGTGATGTTGAATCAAGAGGGTCTACTGCGGGGTAGATTCCTAGCTCTGCAATTTTTCTACTTAAAACAGTTGTTGCATCTAAGTGAGAGAATGTGGTTGCCGGGGCTGGGTCAGTTAAGTCATCTGCAGGAACGTAAATGGCTTGAACAGAAGTGATTGCACCTGTCTTAGTCGAAGTAATACGCTCTTGTAGTAATCCCATTTCTGAAGCTAAGGTAGGTTGATATCCTACAGCAGACGGCATTCTACCTAGTAGTGCAGAAACCTCTGAACCTGCTTGTGTAAAACGGAAGATATTGTCTATAAAAAATAAAATATCTTTTCCTTGAGCATTGCTTGCATCGGCATCACGAAATGATTCAGCTACCGTTAATCCAGAAAGTGCCACAGAGGCTCTTGCTCCAGGAGGTTCATTCATTTGTCCAAATACGAGCGTAGCCATTGAGGTTTTTAAGGCTTCATGGTCAATTTTGGATAAATCCCAATCGCCTTCTTCCATGCTTTTTTTGAATTCTTCTCCATAATTGATTACGCCAGATTCAATCATTTCTCGCAATAAATCATTTCCTTCGCGTGTACGTTCGCCTACGCCAGTAAAAACAGAATAACCATTGTATCCTTTTGCAATATTATGGATTAATTCCATAATAAGTACTGTTTTACCTACACCAGCACCTCCAAAGAGTCCAATCTTACCCCCACGTGAGTAGGGAGCAAGTAAATCTACAACTTTAATACCTGTATATAGTACTTCTTTTGTTGTCGTTAAATCTTCGTATTTGGGAGGGTCTCTGTGGATAGGGGATTCTCCTTTTCTATCAAGTTCGCCTATTCCATCTATGGCATCGCCAATTACGTTAAGTAATCGTCCTTTTATTTGATTGCCAATAGGCATACAGATCGGCTTGTTTTTAGGGATAACTTCCATGCCTCTTACTAGACCATCTGTCGAATCCATTGATATGGTACGCACAGAACGCTCACCAATGTGTTGGTGGCACTCAACAATAATGTTTTTAGCTGAAGGTTTGATTATTTCTAATGCATCATGGATTTCAGGAAGGGCATATCCACCTTCTTCAAAATAGATATCCACAATAGGTCCAATTACCTGTGTAATATAAGCTCTTGCAGTCTTAATTGACATAGTATTTGTTTGTAGAATAAAGGTTAGTGTTTCTCGTTAATTGTAAAAAGAACGCCCAAAGTTACTGTAAAAAAAGAACTAAACAAATTATTTAACATTCTTTTTTTATTTTATTTGCCAAGGTAAAACGTGCTTACTTTGAGCAAGGTATCGCGATTATTACGTCTTTAATTTACCTATACAATTGGCTAACGATGTTTGCCAATGAGGAATAGTAATGTCAAAAGTGGTCTTTATTTTCTGTTTGTTAAGGACACTATAATGCGGACGGGGAGCTTTGGTTGGATATTCTTTACTTTCAATAGGTAACACATTACAGGTAGAAATGCCATATAAAGCATGTATAGCAATTGTGAAGTCGTACCAACTACACACGCCTTCGTTAGAGAAATGATATATGCCAGGCACGTAATTGGTAGCTTTTTCTGTTGATTTGGCTACTATGGTTAACATTGTATTTGCTAAATCAGCAGCATAGGTAGGGGTGCCAATTTGATCAAAAATCACCTTGAGTTCCGTACGTTCTGTACCTAACTTTATCATTGTTTTTACAAAATTGTTTCCAAAAGTAGAATATAGCCATGAGGTACGAATAATAAGTGCATGAGCACATGATTTCATTAGCCATTGTTCTCCTAATAGTTTTGATTTTCCATACAATGATTGAGGATTAGTCGTTATATCTTCAGTGTATGGGAGATATGCTTTGCCATCAAATACATAATCAGTAGAAATATGGATTATATTGGCTCCTATTTGCGAAGCCACTTCTCCTAAGTTTTTTACAGCTTCAGCATTGATAGCATAACACAAAGAGTGTTGCTCTTCTTCTTCCGCTTTATCTACAGCAGTGTATGCGGCACAATTTAAAATGAAATGAATAGAATTATCTATGCAAAACTGTAAAATTGCTTGTTTATTACATATATCAAGCGTATCAACATCCGTAAAAAAATAGGTAAACTGTGTATATTGGGGTGCAAGTTTTTTAAGTTCGCTTCCTAGCTGACCATAAGCTCCGGTTATTAATACGTTTGTCATACAATTCAATTTTATAATTAAAATACAAAATTAGTTTTCACATCCTTCAATGTAGGGTGTTTTGTGTCTTTTTCTGAAACAAGTTGTTTTTCAAAAGGAACTTTCCAGTCTATTTGTAAGGTTGGATCGTTATATAAAATACCTCCTTCTGCTGATGGTGTATATAGATTGTCACATTTGTAAGAGAAAATAGCCGTTTCGCTAAGAACTGAAAATCCATGTGCAAATCCTTGTGGAATAAGAAATTGTGTTTTATTTTCTTCGCTTAATTCGATACCTACCCACTCGCCATATGTAGGCGAACCAACACGTATATCTACAGCTACATCATATACCGTGCCCACTACTGCCGAAACTAGTTTTGCTTGACTGTGTGGGTGTAGCTGAAAATGTAAACCGCGAATAACTCCGTATGATGATTTAGATAAATTGTCTTGACAAAATTTGTTTGTGATGCCCAAAGAGTGAAATGTTTTTTCGTTATATGTTTCGCAAAAATAACCTCTATGATCGCCAAATACTTTGGGTTGAACAATATATAAACCTGGGATTTTCGTTTCAATAATTTCCATGTGTACGTTTTTGCTAGTAAAAAAGGATGTTATTTTTGAGATACAATTTTCAATAAATACTGACCGTAATAGTTCTTTTTAAGAGGCTCTGCCAATTTTAATAACTGATCTTTGTTGATAAAGCCATTATTGAATGCAATTTCTTCCAAACAAGCAACCTTTAAGCCTTGTCTGTTTTCAATAGTTGCAATAAAATTAGAAGCTTCTAACAAGCTGTCGTGTGTGCCTGTATCAAGCCATGCCATGCCCCGTCCAAGTAGTTGTACTTTTAGGCGTTCTTCTTGCAAGTAAAGTTTGTTTAAGTCGGTAATTTCCAGTTCGCCACGTGCCGATGGTTTTAATCCTTTTGCTTTTTGAATCACGTCGTTGCTATAAAAATACAAGCCAGTAACGGCATAATTAGATTTTGGTATCGCTGGTTTTTCTTCTAAACTTAAAACTTTGCCATTGGTGTCAAACTCAGCTACTCCATAGCGTTCGGGGTCATTTACATAATACCCGAATACTACAGCTCCATCTTCGAGTGTTGCAGCTTCTTTTAGTTGTTTTGAAAAATTATATCCATAAAATATGTTATCTCCCAATACCATACATACTGAGTCGTTGCCAATAAATTCGTCCCCAATAATAAACGCTTGTGCTAGCCCATCTGGTGAGGGCTGAATAGCATAGGTAAATTTTACACCTAAACTAGTACCATCACCTAATAAGTTTTCGTATAAATGGATGTCTTGAGGAGTAGAAATAATTAGAATTTCTCTAATGCCTGCAAGCATTAAAACAGAGATTGGATAATATATCATCGGTTTGTCATAAACCGGAATAATTTGTTTTGAAATACTTTTTGTAATTGGATACAAACGTGTTCCAGAGCCTCCAGCAAGTACAATTCCTTTCATATGGATTTTTTTATTTATTAGTGTAAATAGATTTACCGCACCAAAGTTACAAGTATTTTGTTAATTCTCCTCATTGTTTTTAAATTTCTTAGACAAAAATGCTAAAAGTTTACCAATTTGTACTACTGCTTGGTTGGTTTCGGTAGAAATCTCTTTTTTCTGAATCTTGAGCAACCAAATGCCATACATAAATTGCAAGCAGACTTCGATTGAAGGGACATCGCTTAGTGCATTTTTATGTCTGAATTCTTCGATTAATGGTAGCGTTTGATGATATAATGAATGATACTGTTTTTCGTCTTCATTTTCGAGCAATTCTACATGAAAATCACAAAGCAAACGAACGGAACTCTGGTTGATTTGCAAGTGTCCTGTATGCATCACTTGTTCCTTATTCATCATTTCTATTAGACTTTCGTACCATTCTTTCATTTCTTTTCTTGTGGCTTCATCAAGGCTAAAATGCATTATGATATGTGTGTGTATTGCTTCAATATCTAACTTGTATGCTCTGATAATATCTTCAATATGCCACATATACAAAATGTATTCAGCAATATTTTCTTTTCTTTTTTGACGGGCAATAATCATACGTTTTCTTTTTTTTACTCTTCTGTCCAATCGGTATCTAAGAAAGATTCTAACGAACGTCTGTCTTTTTTTGTTGGTCGTCCAGTGCCTTTGTCTCTATCGATAAAGCCTGAAATCTTTGATAATTCTAAAATAGCATATTGTTCTTCGGATGTCACATTTTCCATAAAGGAGGGCACTAACTTTGCACCCATTCTGTTTTCTGTTACCGCTAATACCTTAAAAGCATACGTGATAGGGGGCTTTTTTATTTGTATTACATCGTTTACACGGATAGTACGTGATGGTTTGACAGATACAGTATCAATGGTAATTTTTCCTTTTTTACAGGCTTCAGCAGCAAGTGTACGGGTTTTGAATAAACGTACAGCCCATAACCATTTGTCAATTCTTACTTCTTCTTTTATCATATCATCCTACTTATTATAAGTAACTTTGCTAAAAGAAACTATTTGTTGTTGTACAGATTCATGGTATGTTGAATACCTGCCAATACAAAACTTTGTATTATGTCAATTGCTATTTGTATGCGAGAGGGGAGAGCAGTGTTTTCTTCTAACGTCCATTTGCCAAGCACATAGTTGATTTGTTGACCTTTGGGGTAGTTGTTGCCAATTCCAAATCGTAAACGAGGGTATTGATCGGTACCTAAAATTTCTTGAATATTCTTTAATCCGTTATGACCAGCATCGCTTCCTTTCGATTTTAGTCGCAATACCCCAAAAGGTAAAGCTAAATCATCTACTAAGATAAGTACATTTTCTATCGGAATTTTTTCTTCTTTCATCCAATAACGAACTGCATTTCCACTTAAATTCATAAAAGTAGAGGGTTTAAGTAAAATCATTGTTTTGTTTTTGATTTTACATTCACACACAGCCCCGTACCGTTTTTCGGTAAAAAAAACATTGGATGCCTTAGCAAAGGCATCCAATAGTGTAAATCCTATGTTGTGGCGAGTATCTTGGTATTCGCTACCAATGTTACCCAATCCTACAATCAAGTATTTCATATGTTATTATTTTTCGCCTTTTGCAGCTAATCCTCTTGCAGCTCTTGTTAATTTTACAGCTACTATTACGTTATCTTTGTTGTTCAAAATTTCGAGGTTTGGATAGCTCAACTGTCCAGCTTTTAATGTTTTTCCTAAACCTAATTTTTCAACATTTACAACCAAATTTTCTGGAATGTCTTTGCAAAGAGCTTTTACTTTTAGCTTGCGTAATTCCAATGATAGTTTACCCCCTGCTTTTACACCTTCTGCCAAGCCTTCAACTTTTACAGGCACAGATAATACAATTGGTTTTTTTTTGTCAACTTCTAAAAAGTCGATGTGTAAAACTTTGTCTGTAACAGGGTGAAATTGTAAGTCTTTCATTACAGCTACACTTTTTTTCCCATCTACAGTTAAGTGTACTTCAAAAATTTCGGGTGTGTAAATTAATTTACGAACATCGCTTTCGGTTACTGTAAAGTGAGTGTTGCTACCAGTTCCGTACATTACACAAGGTATTGCGTTGTCGTTACGTACTGCTTTACTTGGTTTTTTACCTAAGTCTGTTCTTGTTACTCCAGATAATTCAAATGTTTTCATGTTAATTTTTTGTTGTGTTACTCAAATTCAAGTCCAGTTATAATATTAAGTGATTAGTGACTTGATTCCCATCACACTTTCTTTCGAAAAGCGGTGCAAAGGTATGTATTTTTTTTTATTTACAAAAGAGATACTTAGTCATTTTTATGTAAAGCATTCCAACCTTGAGCTTTTAATTGAAATTCTTGTCCGTCTCGTGTAATTAAATTACAGCCTAACGATTCTTTTGTAGTATGTCCAATAATGCTAATTCCTTCTAAAGTTGCTATTTTTTCGTGCATGGATAATGGAACAGTAAACAATAATTCGTAATCTTCTCCGCCATTTAAAGCAGCTGTTACCAAATTCATATTGAATTCATTAGCCATTGATGCCGTTTGGTAATCAATTGGAATTTTGTCTTCGTATATGCGACATCCAACTTTACTTTGGGTACATATATGCAATGTTTCAGACGATAAGCCATCAGATATGTCAATCATTGAAGTCGGAATAATGGATTCTTTTGCAAGTAATTCGATGATATCTTTACGGGCTTCGGGTTTTAATTGTCGTTGTAAAATATATTCTTTTCCAGTAAAATCAGGCTGTGCATTATTCGTTTGACGGAAAAGTGTTTTTTCACGTTCTAATAATTGCAATCCCATGTAGGCTGCACCCAAATTGCCTGACACACAAATTAAATCACCCTCTTTTGCTGTATTACGATACGCAATAGTTTTTGTATTGACTATACCAATGCAGGTAATACTAATAGTGAGTCCAGTAAGAGAGGCTGAAGTGTCCCCTCCAATAATGTCTACCTTATACGTAGAGCAAGCCAGTTTAATCCCCTCATATAATTCTTCAATATCTTCAATACAGAAACGGTTAGATACACCAATAGAAACAGTAATTTGTTGAGGAGTGCCATTCATGGCATATATATCCGAAAAGTTAACAATAGCCGCCTTGTATCCCAAATGTTTTAAAGGAAAATAGGTTAAATCAAAATGAATACCTTCTAATAATAAATCGGTTGAAATAAGTGTTTGAGAATTACCCTCATTATTTTCTATTACTGCTGCATCATCTCCTATACCTTTAATAGAGGTTGGATGTTGTAGTGAAATGGTACTTGCTAATCGCTCAATTAAGCCAAATTCTCCTAATTCTGAAATAGTTGTTCGTGTTTCCATACATTTTTTTCTTGAATTGCAAAGATATAGATATTTTTTTACATCCCAATGTCAAAGAGCTACAGCTGTTGTCTATTTTGAAATGATAAAAAAAATAAATTTGTAGTAAAATATGATATAAACTCCCTTTTTATGTTTAATTTTGCTCAAAATTTATAGAACCTTATTCTGCATGAGTCTGTATATTGATAGTTTATCTAAGTTTTATGGTACCCAGCATGTATTGAAAAATATTTCATTTCATGTAGAAAGTGGTGAAATTATTGGTTTTCTAGGTCCGAATGGAGCAGGGAAGTCAACTGCGATGAAGATTATTACTGGCTTTGTACAGCCAGATAGTGGTAGTATATTTGTTGATGGAATTGATGTGTTGAATGATACTTTACATGCACAAAAAATAATTGGATATTTGCCAGAGCATAATCCATTGTATTTGGATATGTATGTTGCCGAATACTTATTGTTTATTGCACAGCTTTATAAATTAGGTAAAGAAAGTAAACAGAGAGTAGAGGATATAATAGAAAAGACAGGGTTAACTCGAGAATATACAAAAAAAATTGGACAATTATCAAAAGGGTATCGTCAACGAGTGGGTTTAGCTCAAGCCATGATTCATAATCCCAAAGTGCTTATTTTGGATGAGCCTACTACTGGTCTTGATCCTAATCAATTAGTTGAAATACGTGAACTTATTAAAGAGGTAGGCAAAGATAAAACAGTAATACTTAGCACGCATATTATGCAAGAAGTGCAGGCTGTGTGTGATAGATATGTTATTATACGAGAAGGATCAATTGTTGCCGATAGCAAAAAAGATAAGATTCATGATACTATGACCATCGTTGTGGAATTTGCAAATCCAATATCCAAAGACCATTTATTCATGATAGATAAGATAACTGCTATACACGCAATTAATGCACGGTCGTATGTGGTTGAATGTAATGAAGATATACGGTATTTGTTGTATCAATTTGCCGTAGAACAAGGGGTGGGCTTGGTAACCTTGCACTTACAGGAGCAAAATTTGGAAGAACTGTTTAGAAAATTAACGCGAAATTAGTTGATATAGACTAAAATAAACATAGATGGAAGATAATTTCGATATAAGAAAAGGAGCTTTAACCGATAAAGAACAAGATGTTGATATTGCCTTACGTCCATTAAGTTTTAATGATTTTAGTGGACAAAAAAGCATTGTGGACAACCTAAAAATTTTTGTTCAAGCAGCTCGTATGCGTGGAGAATCGTTAGACCACGTATTATTGCATGGACCTCCTGGATTAGGTAAAACGACTTTATCAACTATAATTGCCAATGAGTTGCAAGTTGGGTTTAAAATAACTTCAGGACCTGTATTGGATAAACCTGGTGATTTAGCAGGTTTGCTAACCAGTTTGGAAACGAATGATGTGTTGTTTATAGATGAAATACATCGTTTGAGTCCGATTGTAGAAGAATATTTATATTCAGCAATGGAGGATTATCGTATTGATATAATGATAGATAAAGGTCCAAGTGCTCGCTCTATACAACTAGATTTAAACAAATTTACACTTGTAGGAGCAACTACTCGTAGTGGACTGCTTACTAGTCCGTTAAGAGCCCGATTTGGCATCAATTGTCATTTAGAATATTACGACAATGATGTGCTTATCAATATCATAAAGCGTTCGGCAGCTATATTACACACCCCATGCACTCAAGATGCAGCTGTAGAGATAGCTAGCAGAAGTAGAGGTACCCCACGTATTGCTAATGCCTTATTGCGTAGAGTAAGAGATTTTGCTCAAGTAAAAGGGAATGGAAAAATGGACAGAGAAATTGCTTGTTATGCCCTCGAAGCATTAAATATTGATAAGTATGGTTTAGATGAGATTGATAACAAAATTTTGACTACTATTATTGATAAATTTAATGGAGGACCTGTCGGATTGACTACCATTTCGACAGCTTTGGGCGAAGATGCTGGAACTCTAGAGGAGGTGTACGAGCCGTTTCTAATAAAGGAAGGTTTTTTGAAACGCACACCTCGTGGTAGAGAGGTAACGCAATTGGCCTATGAGCATCTAGGTCGTATTAGAAAAGCAGATATAGGTTCTTTATTTTAGGTTTTTATTCATCAGAATAATCGTATTCATGGCAAATATAAAAAGCCTTGCAAAGGAAACAGCAATATATGGAGTAAGTAGCATTTTAGGAAAATTCCTTAATTGGTTACTTGTTCCTCTTTATACCTATGTTCTGGAAAGTTCTGCCGATTATGGTGTAGTAACAAACTTGTATTCCTGGACAGCTTTGTTGTTAGTTGTTTTGACATACGGTATGGAAACTGGATATTTTCGTTTTGCCAACAAAAACAAAGAAAATGCCGATCAAGTGTACAGTACTACGTTAGTTTCAGTTGGGAGTACATCATTATTATTTGCATTATTTTGTGTATTCTTTTCGCAGCAAATAGCTAATTTTCTTGGCTATCCGACACATCCTGAATATGTTTGGATGTTGCTCGGAATCGTTGTTGCATTAGATGCCTTTTCCGCAATACCGTTTGCTTATTTACGATACATCAACCGTCCAATAAAATTTGCAGCACTCAAGTTTTTGTATATTGTATTGAATATTTTCTTCAATCTTTTTTTTCTGATTGTATGTCCTTGGTTACTGAAAGAAGCCCCGTGGACAGTAAGCTGGTTTTATAATCCCCATTATGGTGTTGGTTATGTATTTGTTGCAAATTTATTGTCTACAATTATTCAAACGTTAGTTTTATTACCATATGTTTTTGCGGTAAAATTTGATTTTGACATGCAATTGCTGAAAAAAATCTTACGCTATTCAATTCCATTGTTGCTTTTAGGTATCGCAGGCATTATGAATCAAACATTGGACAAAATTCTTTTTCCATTTCTGAGGACAGGAGTAGAAGGAGCTGCTGAACTTGGAATTTATGGAGCAACATCTAAGATAGCCTTGGTGATGCTTATGTTTACTCAGGCTTTTCGGCTTGCGTATGAACCATTTATTTTTGCTCAACAGAAAGATAAGAATAGTTTGACAACATATGCTTTAGCCATGAAGTTTTTCATCATTTTTTCCTTGCTAATTTTCCTTGGAATGGTTTTATATATTGACATTTTTAAATACATCATTCAACAAAATTATTGGGAAGGGTTAAACGTTGTTCCTATTGTTTTGTTCTCCTTCATTTTTCAGGGAATATTTTTCAACCTTTCTTTGTGGTATAAACTTACGGATAAAACCATTTACGGAGCATGGTTCTCTTTTTTAGGAACAGTAATCATTGTAGTAGGGAATATCGTTTTAGTACCTCTTTTTAGCTATACAGGATCGGCATGGGCTGCTTTCTTGTGCTATTTTGTTATTATGATGGTATCATACTATTTTGGACAAAAATATATGCCTATAAAGTATGATTTAAAATCAATAGCCATCTACTCTGTATTAGCTATTTGCTTATATGTCATTTCATTATTTATTAATACGGAATATAGTTGGTTGGACTATTTGCTGAAAACTGTCTTATTGGCAATTTTTGTAGCATTTGCCATCAAAAGAGATATGCCGTTAACATCTATACCCATTCTTGGCAATTGGTATGCAAAAAAAAAGTAAAATAATTTGAAGTTTCTATGTTTAATTATATCTTTGCGTTCTCTTAACAGAAATGTAGCTATATTTGTTAGCCATTTTAGTTAATATATTTGTTTGTTACAACCTTATACATGTATTATGAAAAGAATTCTATTAATTTTTCTTATCACCCTTATGTCTGGAGCATATATATATGCTTTAGTAACACCAGAAACACTAGCCAAACGCGAAAAGCGAAAACATTTAACTGTAAAAGAGTGGAATACAGATGCCAAAGGTAAAACCAGTTGGTTGGATCATTTAACAATATATGATGATCAAGGGAGAAAAGTAGAGGAGATTGAGTATGCTAATTATGGACAAAAGGAACGTATAACCTATCAATACGATAATGCTACTGGTAAAGTAGAACGGGAGATTGTTTATGATTATCGTAACAAACCTACAAGAATACGTAAATACGAATACAATAACGATGGCACAAAGAAAAAACAATACAATTATTTGCCAAACGGAAAGTTATTTTCGATTAAAGTATTTGAATATATATTTACAGACTAATTTCTATCTATATGAACAGAGAGGAATTATCAAAGTTAGCTGTGTTGAGAGCGATGGATACGATATCGCTTTCAGAAATGAAATCCGTAAAATTAATGAATCGAGTAGATACAAAATATGTAGCTAGTATTGATTTGTTAACTGAAATTTTAGGGAGGGCGACTGATGATTATCGTGTTCAGGTAGTTGGGGGTGTTCCAATAAGTAGTTACGATACTATTTATTTTGATACGGATGATTTGGAAATGTATCATAGGCATCATAATCGTGTGTTGTGTCGTAAAAAGGTACGTATGCGTAGCTATTTAGATACAGGTGATTGTTTTTTTGAAATCAAGCACAAAAGCAATAAAGGACGTGTAAATAAAAAACGAATACAGTTACCTATTACTAACTTTGACACATCATCTTTTAATACTGATTCTGTCGAATTTTTACAAAAACAAACAGATTATCAAGGTCCAGATTTACTCCCCCAGGTGCGTACTATGTTTGATAGAATTACACTTGTTAATAAAGAAAAAACGGAACGTTTAACTATTGATGTAAATCTAAACTTTGAGAACAGGCAAACAGGTATAATATACGGTTTTCCTGATATAATGATTATAGAGTTGAAACAAGACAGTTCGAGTTATTCTATGATGAAATCAATATTAATGGATTTACGTATTAAACCGCAACGTATTAGTAAATACTGTTTAGGCACAGTGCTTACCAACCCTGCTGCCAAATATAATTGGTTTAAAAAGAAATTAATGTATATAAATAAAATTAGACAACAACAAACCATCACATTATGACAGATTTAACAACTTTTGATCCCAGTATTGCTGCGGAATTTGGAGAAACCTCTACCATTGATTTTTTAGGAGTTGCACTATTCGATGCTACTAGTTTATTGCACTTATTAATGCGTTTTGTGTTCAACATGTTAGTGTGTTGGGTGCTAGTGCAGTTTTTTTATTACAAAAAAAGTAAAAGACGTGATTATTATGTAACCTTTATTATGTTTAGCACCACCATGTTTTTATTAATATTCTTAATGAAGAATGTTGATTTGCACATTGGACTTACACTTGGTTTGTTTGCTATTTTTGGTATGATGCGTTATCGTACTGAAACTGTTCCCATTAGAGAAATGACTTATTTGTTTGTAATTACAGGTATTTCTGTAATTAATGGTTTATCGATGACAGTAAGCTATGCTGAATTAGTAGCTACAAATTTATTATTTGTTATTCTTGCATATATTATTGAGAATCAAAAAGTATTAAAACATACATCGTCAAAATTAGTGTTGTACGAAAAAATTGATTTAATAGTTCCTGAAAAAAGAGAAGAACTAAAAGCCGATTTAGAAAAACGAACAGGATTAAAGATTGAAAAATTTGAAGTAGGTCATATTGATTTTTTACGTGATGTAGCTTTTGTAAAGATATATTATGTATTAGGACCAGGCGAATCAAATAGTATTGATGCAATTGGTAAAATCAACCAATATGTTGGGTAAAACGAGGATACGATTTAGTCTTATAGTTCTCTTTATTTATTTTGTTTCCAATCTATATGCACAAAATATAGTGTATGATGAAACAGAAGAGAGCGATGTGGGTTTAAGGCTTTCAGCTGAGATTTCTAACAGATTCAATCGTTTTTGGTCTGTTTCTTTAGAAGAAGAAGTAAGGTTTCGTGATGATATTTCAACGTTTGATAGATTGTATTCGACGGTAGCTGTTACGTATCGTATCAATCCCTATTTTCATACAAGTTTAGCTTATCAACATAGGTTAATACAGCAAAAAGGAAAAGCGAGTACTAATTATCAAGGATATTTAGATTTTAGACACAGAGGAATATTGAGTGTTTCATTTTCCTATCCAGTTGGTCAATTTGAATTCAGTTTGCGACAACGATTAAACGGTACCTTACGTACAGATTCTGTTAATCCCTTAGAAAAATCAAATCCACAAATCATTTCTCGTACTCGAATGCAGGCTGAGTACAGTTTTTGGAGTATTCCTTTAAAGCCATATGTTTCTGTAGAAATGTTTAATCCGTTGAACAATCCTGCTTATATTAGTGACGTTTGGTTAGAAACAATGCGATACACAGGAGGTTTTACTTATCGCTTGGATGCGAGAAGCCGAATAGAATTGTATTATTTTTATGAGGATGAAATGAGTAAGGATGTGAATATAGGACGCAATAGCGGGCGAGTAACCATAACAACCGAAAAAGAGCATAACCATGTACTTGGAATTGCTTATCAATATAGGTTTTAGCTATTCTTTGATTTCAAAATCTCTTGTAATTTTGCTAACTCATTACGATACTGAGCAGCCTCTAAGAATTCCATATTTTTAGAGGCTTCTTGCATCTGTTTTTTTGTTTTTTCTATAGATTTTTGGAGTTGTGTCTTGTTCATGTATTGAACAATTGGGTCAGCAGCAACATCTACCATGCTATTGTCCATTGAGTATGTTGGATGGTCTGTGTATAATTCTTTGTTTTTTAACGTTGCGTGTGCGTGTTGAGCTATGGCAGTTGGTGTAATATTATGTTCGGCATTGTACGCAAGTTGTTTTTCTCTTCGTCTGTTCGTTTCGTCGATTGTTTTCCGCATGCTTTCGGTTATTTTGTCAGCATACATAATCACTTTTCCGTTGAGGTTGCGTGCGGCTCTACCAGCTGTTTGGGTAAGCGAGCGATGCGAACGAAGAAAGCCTTCTTTATCAGCATCAAGAATAGCGACTAACGATACTTGTGGCAAATCAAGCCCCTCTCTTAGTAAGTTTACACCTATTAATACATCATAAAATCCAGAACGTAAGTGATCTAATATTTCCACCCTTTCAAGCGTATCCACATCAGAGTGTATGTATGTACATCGTACCCCTGCACGTTGTAGGTAGAGATGCAATTCTTCTGCCATACGTTTTGTAAGAGTGGTAATTAGTACACGTTCTTGTTTTTGTACACGTTGTACAATTTCTTCTTGTAAATCGTCTATTTGATTCAAACTAGGACGCACTTCGATAATGGGGTCGAGCAAACCAGTTGGGCGAATTACTTGTTCTACAACAATACCATTACAACGCTCTAATTCGTAATCAGCAGGAGTAGCACTTACGTAAATAGTTTGTTTTTTGTGTTCGTTAAATTCATCAAATGTAAGAGGTCTGTTATCCATGGCTGCAGGTAATCGAAAGCCATATTCAACAAGGTTCTTTTTGCGAGCAGCATCGCCACCATACATGGCACGTATTTGAGGGAGCGTTACGTGACTTTCGTCTATAACCATTAAAAAGTCTTTTGGAAAGAAATCTAACAGACAAAACGGAGGAGAACCAGGTTCTCTACCATCAAAATAACGAGAATAATTTTCGATGCCAGAGCAGTAGCCTAACTCCCGTATCATTTCTAAGTCGTAAGTTACACGTTCGTATAATCGTTTGGCTTCGTAATGCTTGCCAATTGATTTCATATAATCAACATGTTTCCCCAAATCAATTTCTATTTCGCCAATAGCTCTATGAATACTATCTTTGGTAGTAACAAAAATAGTAGCAGGAAATATTTTATAAGCGTCGTGATGCTCTAGTGTGAATAAGTGCAATGGGTCGTGGGTACTAATGCTTTCTATTTCGTTTCCCCAGAAAATGACACGTAACATAATGTCAGCATACGCAAGCCAAATGTCGACAGTATCTCCTTTTACCCTAAAATTACCCCGCTGAAAGTCAATTTCATTTCGGTTATACATGGATGATACTAATTGTCTGAGAAACACATCACGCACTATTTGTTCTCCTTGTTTGATGTTAATTACATTATTCGTAAAGTCATCAGGATTACCAATACCATAGATACACGAAACGGAAGAAACAACAATAATATCCTGTCTGCCAGAAAGTAGAGATGAAGTAGTAGAGAGCCTAAGACGCTCTATTTCATCATTTATGGCTAAATCTTTTTCTATATAGGTATCAGTGGTCGGTAAGTATGCTTCTGGCTGGTAGTAATCGTAGTACGAAACAAAGTACTCAACTGCATTGTTCGGAAAAAAACTTTTAAATTCTCTGTATAATTGAGCAGCTAAAGTTTTATTGTGACTTAAAACGAGAGTAGGTTTATTTACTTGCTCAATCACATTGGCTATGGTAAATGTTTTACCCGAACCAGTAACCCCTAATAAGGTTTGGTCGCTTATTCCACCCAAAATGCCACTAGTTAATTGTTCGATAGCTTGAGGTTGGTCGCCAGTTGGTTTATAAGGAGAAACGAGTTCGAAATCCATAGATAAGATTATTTACGCGAATGTAATGACTTATATTGATACAAGCAAATATAAGAATAGATAGATAACAATTTTTTCAGTTATAAAAACTATTTTTCATCTATTTAACCATTCTTTAAACAACTGATTTTTATTGCTACTTACAAGTATTTCTTTATCTGTGGGGGGCAATAATAGTATTTTAATTCGGTTGGTAGAAAGTAATTGTATCTTGTCGATAGCACTAAATGCAACAATGTATTGTCTGTTAATTCTAAAAAAGATTTGTGGGTCTAAAACACCAATCAATTGTTCCAACGACATATTTACATCATAAGTATTGCCATTGTGTGTTACAAGGTATGTGGCACTATCAAGTGAATAAAAATAGGCAATATCACTTGTCATAATTGCTTTTATATTGTTTCCGATATACACCAAAAACCGTTCTTTATAAATATTAGAACGATTAGAAATAATGGAAGATAAATATTGAATATCGAATTGTTGTAAATGTTTTTTCGACTTATAAAATTTCTCAATTGATCTAGTTAAATCTTCTTTTTTTATGGGTTTCAACAAATAATCAATGCTGTTTAGTTCAAATGCTTTTATTGCATACATATCAAAAGCAGTAGTAAAAATGATAGGTGTATCAATCTGTATTTGTAAGAATATATCAAAACTATTGCCATCTCCCAGGTGTATATCCATAAAAATTAAATCAATATCTTGGTGCTTCTTCAAGAAAGTTATGCTTGACTCAATGCTATCACATCTTCCAATAATTGTAAAATTATTGATTGTTTGAGCCAGCATTTTTTCTAACAATGCCAAGGCGGGTTTTTCATCTTCAATGATTAATATTTTCAACATACACATATTTCTTATAACAATGGCACAGATACTGTAAACGTTTCATTTGTTTTTGATATTTTTATGGCATTAGCTGATAAAAATTGGTAGCGTCCTTCAATATTTTTAATACCCTTACCAATGGATTGTTTGCTTGTTTTAATTTGCAAATTATTTTTAATGCTTACATAGTTCTCATCATTATAAATCTCTATATATAAAGGCATTTTATTTGCAATGATATTATGTTTAATGCAATTTTCAAGCAATATTTGTAATACCAAAGGTACAATTTTTTTGTTTAATGCCACATCATCAATCCTAATTTTAAGATGGATGTTGTTTTCAAATCGGATTTTTTGTAAATAAAAGAATTTAGTTACGTTATTCACCTCATCTTTTAGTGTTATTAATTCATTTATATTGTCTGCCAGCATATATCTCAGATAATCAGATAAAGTTTGTATATACTTTTCGGCTTTAGGGTTGCCATCAACCATGCTCATTAGGCTAGTAAGGCTATTGAATAAAAAATGTGGATTAATTTGAGTTTTGAGTAAATTGTATTGAGCCTCAATAGTATCTTTTTCTAGTCGAATTGATTTTGAATAATGTTCGTGCCATTGGTTGTAAAACAATATAGCTTCATGTATAGCCAAAATGAAAAAAGTGGTAAAAGTTATAATAATAAATGCAATGGAATGTATTTCAATGCTTTGAATTAAACTAGTACCTACATGTGAATACATATAAATCAATAATGTAAATCCAAAGTATAATGTTAATAGACAAAAAACGCCTATTACCTCCATCGTCAAATGTTTAAATGGCATCAAAATCCATGGGTATTTTTTCCAAGTATATATTACAATAGTAGAACATCCAATCCATAATACCAAGGTTGTAGCCAATACACGTAGGTAATAATGCCATCCAGTAAGACGAAAATCTAAAAAATATGAAATAACAAAACCAATAATTATACTAATGATACTTGTCAATATCAATACCGTGTACCATCTTGAATAGATAATAAAATGGGATAAAAAACCTTTTCTATTGGGTTCCATATTCATAGTAGTTTTGTGCGAAATTACATAAAATTTATGGCACTACCAATTGAAAATGTGCTTATAAATTAATACGATAAAACAAAATAAGCATAAATCCTTGTTGATATACTGTTGAAATTTGTTGAGTAGCTTTATTATAATGTTGTGAAAATATATTTTGGTGGTTTGTAACGTTATTTAAATCAATGCCAATTTCTTGCGTAATTTTTTTAGAGTTGTATTTAAATCCGGTTCGAAAATCGCATCTTATGTAATCTGGAAATTGTTCTTCATTCGTTTTGTCAACACTTATTACTTCTTCACCAGTTAATATTGACATGTTTAAGTCAATTGGCGTATATCGCAGTCCTCCCGACCAAACAGTGCGAATATCGAAGGTAAGAAAATGTTTTTTACCAACACGCATTTCATAACCAGCCAACAAATTGCTTGCATAATTTGTATTAAAAGCTGTATTACGCCATATTTGGTCATAAGCTTTATATTTTGAGTCAAACAGCGAACCTGTAAGTAGAAAATATAGTCCTTTGTGCATAAACTGTTCTACAGTTAACTCTACACCATAATTTCTGCCTTTACCCGAATTTTCTAAACCATATACGGGTTCATAATAATAGCTACTACCTGTATTAAGCATCGAATATTGTACATTTTGCGAAGAAATTGGAATATCAAATAAGTTTTGATAATACCCCTCGGTTTTTATTCTGAAATTTCTACCAATGCGTATATCATATCCCATTACATAATGATGAGCACGAGAAAATCCAATATGTTGATTATCATTTCCGTACATATTCGTAGTATAATCGTATTCTTTTGTGAAATATATAATTCTGGGTTGCAATTGACTATGTAATCCATATCCAAAACTAATTTGTTGGTTAGGAGAAAATTTCCATAATCCACTTATTCGAGGTTCAAAACTTAGCTGTTGGTTGAGGTCGTAATATTGACTATGCAAACCAGAATTTACAATCAAATTGTCAGAGAACTTGTGTTGCCACGTTGCATAAGCTTGCACAAGTGAACTATTTTTTTTGTCAATATTTCTTAGATATTTCCGTATTGCATACTCATTTACCCATACAGAATCATGGTATGAGGTAATAAGTTGATTGCCAATTAACCCAACCGTAAAATTATTTTGAACATTTACCCTGTGTTTTATTTGAAAAGATGCAGTAACTTTTTTCTCATTCTGATTGGCGGCATAGTAATTAAAATAGGTTTTGTTGATGTAATCTATCGTATCATTTATAATTTCATTGCCACTTTCCTGAAAAGATATAGAAGATTTAATTCTTGTTTTTTCGTTACACATATATGTGTGTGATAAAATTCCAATCAGAACATTTCCAGAAAAATCTGACGCTGAATTCATAGGACCTTTTCCCAATGCTTCTTGTTCATCAAAGTTTCTTCCTATTTCGATATTGCTTTTCCCGGTAATTCCTGTAAACTTAAAACGTCCAGAATTTTTTGTTGGGAGGTCAATTAATACTGCTAAATCTTGATACTTCGGAATGGCATCACCTGTGCCAAAATCGAAACCAATATCGCGTAAAACTTTTAATGTAGAATAACGATAATCTACTATAAATGAGCCATTTTGTAAGTTCTTTCCAAGTTTTAAAGGACCTTCAACTAACCCTTCAAAACCATTCAAGCCAATTTGTCCCATAAATTCAAATCTTTCTCTATTTCCTGATCTCAGATTTAAATCAAACACTCCCGATAAAGCATTACCATATTCACTAGGAAAAGCACCCGTAATAAAATCGGAGTTTGCCAAAAGATTGCTGTTAAGCATACTTATTGGACCTCCAGTAGTTCCTTGAGAACCAAAATGATTAGGATTTACAACATTTACACCATCTATATTCCATAATAATCCGCTTGGTGAGTTTCCTCTTATGATAATATCATTACGGGCATCATTACTGCTCATTACACCTGCAAAATTAGACACCATTCTACTCGGATCATTCCAACTGCCAGCAAATCTTTCAGTTTCTTCTACAGTAAATGACCGTGCACTTGTAAATGCAAATTCATTAATTGCATCAAATTTGTTATTATTGGCTGTAACAATAATATCCTTAAGGTGATTAATTTTTTCTTCAAGCTTAAATACAAGAACATTATCTTTTCCACTAATTGCCATCATATTATGAATGCTGGCGGGATGATAACCCACAGAAGATACATTAATGGTGTATCTTCCTGGTTGTAAGTTAGATAACACAAAATTGCCATCATAATCAGAAATACAACCAATTATTGGATTAGAATTCTCAATAATCACTGTTGCTCCTATAATAGCATGTCCGCTAAAGGCATCTACTACTTCTCCTCTGATTTGAACATTGTTGGCTTGTACATAATTGTTTATACACAATAACATACTCACAATAATAATACCCGATAGTTTGCTTTTCATTGTACATTTATACTTAATGAAAGCAAAGGTATTTTAAGGTTTTATTGATTAAAAATAAAAAGAGTTGTATGTACAAAAAAGGATATTGAATATTGAAAAATCGAAATTGAAAACATACTTTCGTGTTATATCCTATTTCTCCACACCTGCATTCTTTCCATTGCTTCGATGGTGTTTTCGCGGGTATTGAATCCGGAAAAGCGGAAATACCCTTCGCCAAACTGACCAAATCCTGCTCCTGGTGTGCAAACAATATGCGATTCGTAAAGCAGTTGCTGGAAGAATTTCCATGATGGTGTATTTTTTGGTGTTTTAATCCAAATATGAGGGGAATTAATTCCTCCATATACATGAAAACCAAGCTCCAATAGTTCTTTACGAATGATAGCAGCGTTTTTCATATAATAGTCAATATTCTTTTGTAACTGTTTTTTCCCTTTTAACGAATAAGAAGCTTCAGCTCCACGTTGTATAATGTATGATGTGCCATTGTAATAGGTGGTAGCACGCCTACGCCATAGTTTGTTGATATCAACTTTTTCTCCCATAAGGGTATATCCCATAAGCTCTCTGGGCACTATTGTATATGAGCAACGTAATCCAGTAAAACCAGCTGTTTTAGAAAAACTGCGTATTTCGATAGCTACTTTTTTTGCTCCTTTTATTTCGTAAATTGAACGTGGCACATCTTTTTGGGTAATATACGAGCAGTATGCACCGTCATAAATTATAATAGTTTGATTTTCAATGGCGTAATCCACCCATTTTTTTAGTTCAGTTTTATCCAAAGCTACTCCCGTTGGGTTATTGGGAAAACACAAATAGATAATATCTACTTTCTCTGTGGGCAAGTCGGGTGTAAAATTATTTTCTTCGGTACATGGGATGTATACAATGTTGCTCCAAATATTATCTTTGGTTAAGTATCCTGAACGACCTCCCATAATGGCAGCATTTTCGTACACTGGATATACAGGATCGGTAATGGCAATAATATTATCTCTTCCAAAAATATGCCCAATATTTCCTAAATCAGCCTTAGACCCATCGCTAACAAAAACTTCGTTTGCTTCGAGCGAAATGCCTCGCGAATTATAGTCGTGTTTTATAATCTTGTCAATTAAAAAGCGGTATCCTGTTTCAGGACCATATCCTCTGAAAGTTTCTATCTTACCCATTTCCTTGGCAGCATTCTCCATGGCAGAAACTATTTCATCGGGTAGGGGCAAACAGACATCACCTAAGCCTAACCGAATAACATGTGTATTAGGATGAATTAGATTGAATGCGTTAATACGTTGTTCAATCTCTGTAAAAAAGAAGTTTTCGGAAAGTTTTAGATAATTTTCGTTGACTAATACCATGATTTTCTGATTATTTCAGCTAACATACTGCGAAGATAAAAAAACAAAATCAAAAACACATCTTTTTTTGTCTTAAAAGTGTATTTTTGTGTATTGATTTAGGTATAACCGTATGCAAGAAGATAGTTACCAGAGTATTTTACAAAGAGCCGAGGGTATTTACAAAGAAAAAGGAAGCAAGTTTTTGTCTTTTGCCATTCCTGTTTGCTCAGTAGATGATGCAAAAATGGTATTGCAGTCTTTCAGGGCAAACTACCACGATGCACGACATATTTGCTATGCGTATGTTATTGGTTATCCAAATTCCGTTGTGCGTAGTAGCGATGATGGAGAACCATCTGGCACAGCAGGAAAACCCATTTTAGCTCAGATACAAGCCAAGCAATTGTCGGATGTTATGGTTGTTGTGGTGCGTTATTTTGGCGGTGTATTATTAGGTACAGGAGGATTGGTGGTGGCTTATCGTGAAGCTACCGTAGATGCATTGAATAATACTACCGTTTATACAAAAATTGTAGAACAAGCACTAACTATTCAATGTGCCTATCCACAACTGAATGAAGTTATGAAAATTATTAAAGATAATAATTTGACTATAATATCGCAAACATTAGAAATTTCTTGCACGCTAAAAGTCCAGATTCGATTATCCAACTTTGAAATTATCACAGAGAGATTGAAGCAGGTGCATGGATTGCAGGTAATTGAACAAATATAGTTGTGTTGTTAAGTTTTACCAAATTAAAAGGGCATTTCAATTTCCAGAAATGCCCTTTTACATACTACTTAATTTCTATAATTTTACTTGGTTTTGGCTTAGCTTCTTCCTTTTTAGGAATATCAACAGCTAAAATACCATTTTCGTAATTCGCACTTATTTTTTCAATATCAGCACTAGTGGGTAGAGTGAATGAACGACAAAACGATTGATAACTAAATTCTTTACGGGTAAAACGTTCTCCTTCTTTGGTTTCGTTTTCTACTTTTTTTTCACTACATACTGTTAGTACGTTGTTGTTAACTTCAATTTTGAAATCGTCTTTGACAAAACTAGGTGCAGCAATATGAATTTCAAATTTTTCTGCACTTTCCTTGATGTTTGCTGAGGGTACAGTAGTGTTCGTCGTTGAATAATTTTCACTTGTCCAATCGTAAAAATTATTGTCGAAAAAACGATCAAAATTGTTGGATAATTGTTTGGGAATTTTACTAGTGACATAACTTTTCCTCCTATAAATTAATGGTTAAACATTTGTTTTACACTAACTAAATATCAAAAAAAATGCCAAACTTATAGAGTATTTAGCTTGGCATTTTTTTTATTAGAAAAGATTTTTTTGTTCTGTCATTTTGGCAGTTTTATCACTTCGTATTTTCAGCTTTTTGGTTTACAATACGATGAACAAATCTTTGCATACTGATTGCGTAATAAGTAGTCAATGGAATATTTACCACCGCCAATGAGAGCTATTATAACATATATACCCATGTACAGAAATGCCATTTCTTTACCACTAAATGGGTCGTTTGCATGAATGAAGAAAGCTGCTACACCCATCCCTATAATAAGAGGAATAGTGGATAGACGTGTAAATAAGCCCAGCATTAATAGGATGGAACAAACCACTTCGGCAAATACAATCATGCCGAGCGATAAGCTTGAACCTACTCCTAATGGGTCGGGAAATACAGTACTTAGGTACTCAAAGTTTTGTAATTTTGGTAAACCATGTGTTAGCATAAATCCTCCAACAAGTAATCTAAGGGCTAATTTGCCAATTTGTTGCGAGTACTCTGAACTAGAGGTGCAACAAGATGAATTGTTTTCTGTTTTCATAAAATTGTTTTTTTTGTTGATAATTAATTGAACTGTATGGGTAATAAAAACGTAAGCGGAATGTGTAAGCGTTCACGCCACGCATTTTCTGAATGATCTTTTCCTTCAAATTTTCGTGTTATCCAATTGGTAGAATTGTATCCTTTGGCTTGCATAATTGCATCAACTTGTTGTTGGTAGGGTTCGTAATGAACATCTAATGTTTCCGTGCCGAAGTCGAAATAGAATTTATGTGTATCAGGAGAAGGTAAATTTTCTTTTAAATAGGCAAAGAATTGTGCAGGAATTGGGTTCCCTTCTGTTTGAAAACTACCAATCCAATGTGTAGATAAACAAGCTGCACCACCAAAAACTTCTGGGTATTCGCATACAGCATACATCGAAATAAGTCCGCCCATGCTAGAGCCTGCAATAAATGTATGTTCAGGTTCGGTAAGCGTAGCGTACGTTTTGTCAATAAAAGGTTTTAGTTCCTCTACAATAAAACGTAGGTAATTATCCGATTGCACACGTTCGGCAAATAATGAAACATTATTTTGTCTTCTACCCAATAAAATTAATGAGTCTTGTGTAGATACAGGCAAGCGTTCAAAAGGTTTTTGCGGAAAATAATCCGAATGACGCGTTCGTCCAGAATTCCATATTCCTACTACAATGGTACTCAGAATACTGTCGTTTGCTATAAGGCGGGTAATGGTTTCGTCCACACCCCATTCTTGTTTGTTCCAGGTAGTATTGGCATCAAAAAGCATTTGTCCATCGTGCATATAGAGCACTTTGTAACGTTGGTTTGGGCTGTAATTGTCAGGTAGCCAAACATCTACATTGCGAGCAGATATATAGTTAGAAGTAAAATCTACATGACGTATAATGGTACCACTGCTTACACGGGGCAAGGTGTTTTCTTGGCTGTTCGTTGTACTAATAAAGAAATAAAAAAGAGCGATAAGGCAAAGTAAGTGTTTTTTCATGCGTATATATAATTTGTTCTGAAAACAAATATACGTACAATTTTCTCAAACGCTCACTTCTTCTACCAATTTCTTAACATAATTTTTTGTTTCATAATCCGAATGTAACACTTTTTTATCACAGAGAATCACATCAATATCAATGGGAATGATGCCTTGTAAAGTTTTTTCATCCGAACGACCAAGTTGCTTTTCCATTTCTTTTATTTTCTGTATTAGCTCTGTTGGCTCAAGCCTAGTTTGTATGCAAACAGCCTTATTTACAAAAGGATAGTCGTTTGGCATATCAATGGCTTTCGTTTCCATTTCGTGCGAGGTGCGATGGATACCAAATTCTTGTTGCAGCAATTCAATGGCTATTGACAGATGTTTGTGTGCCAAAAAATTGCTGCCAAGCAATAAGATGTAATGGTGAGTGTTCATTTCTATTTATTCATGGCGATACGTGCCATCATTTCTATGCTACGTAATTTATCTTTGTATGCATTATGAGCGTTCATTTTTTCTATATCCAAAGCTGCATCAGAATTCTCGTTCCACCTACGACACAAATATACTGAATTATAAATGCGTCCGATTTGGTAGTTTCTACTAATCTGAAGTCCCAAAGCATAATCTTCTCCATAGCTGGTATTTGGCACTTTGATTTCTCTTAATACAGGAGTATAAAACGCTCGTGGAGCTCCTAATCCATTGATACGAAGTGCATTGTTTCTTCCATTCTCGGGTGTCCATTCTTTGTGGTCAATTAGCCCTGGAGGAATGGGTTGAAGGGCAAAATCTGTCATGCTATACGAACCAATTACCATGGCACAATTTTGTTCGTAAAATGCGTTTACTATCTGTTGTAGTGTTGTTGCGTTTTCGTATAAGTCATCGCTATCTAGTTGAACGGCAAATTTTCCACATTTTTCGTGGTGTACACCTTCGTTCCAGCAACCACCTATACCCAAATCGTTGCGTTGAGGTATGATATGTACAATAGAAGCGTTCTTTTTGGCATAAGACTGTATTAATTCTGTTGTTCCATCAGTAGAATGGTTGTCGATAATGAGCAAATTGAATGGAAAATTCGTTTCTTGTTTTAACACAGAAACAATGGCATCTTCAATTGTTTTAACCCTATTTTTTACAGGGATGATAACAGAGGCTTCGTATTCAAATAGTTCTTGGTGCAAATTAACTGCTGGAAAAATCGGCGTTAAGTAAGCTCCAATATTTTTAAGGTGTTGTGTACACACTTGTTCCATTTCAATTTGTACCGCTCGGTTTTTTGGGTCAACGTAATCAAATTGTTTTTCGCCACTTTTGCGGGTATCTTGTTCTATTTCGGTATATAAGAATTCGTTTAAGTGTACAAGTTGTGATTGTTCTGATACGGTTAATCGGAGTTGATACAGCCCAGCGTGGGCAAAATCTTTTGAGCAGCTAGCAACAGATGATTGCAATACCTTTGTCGCAAAAAACAATAATGAACCAAAATTAAAATCATCGCGAACACTCCCAATTTGGTAGTCGTTAACCGGAACTTTAGCAGTGCCTGTGGTCGTTTGTTGGTAATAGTCTGTATATACCATACCTGCCTGCGTGTCGTTTGCTACTTGTGCCAATCGTTCTATAGCATAAGCTCCCATGTATAAGGATGTATATTTTAGGTAGATAAGGGCAAAATCATTGGTGCAATTATCAGCAATTAACCGCATTGTTGCCGTACTGGTTAGGGTGTCAATTGTTAGTGTTTGTGCATCGAATTTTGTGCTAGTTGATGCTTGTTTTGTTGCTAACAAAAAAATCTTACCTATCAAATTACTTCCTTGTAACGAAGCAATTGTTTGAGCTACTTGTTCATCATTTTCGTAAGGGATAAAAGCTGAAATTTTCATATTCTTGATGTTATATTGATGATTAATAATTGACGAATAATCGCATTAGTTCGTTTTGTTGTTCAGTACTTGTGAGTGTTTCGAAAGGGAAACCACAAACAATGGTTTTGTATTTTCCTTTGTACCCAATGGCAGCCGCTGTATTGTTTTCGGTATAACGTAGTAAAACGGAACTATTTTTATCTGTTGGTTGTATGGCATCTACTTGTTGCACAGCATATTGATAGGGGTTTGGTTGGGTAAAACAACTGTACTCACGTTGGCGTTTTTTTGAAGAAAACACGTCAACCATCGTTGCATTTACGGAAGCCTGTGGCATGCGTAGTTTGTATTTGAGTATGTTTTGTGCAAATTGCATTTCGCTTTTGTCTTTTTTTCTTGTTATGTCGGATGCAATGTGTGATCCGCTGATGATAATTTTGCCGTTTTGTTTGCTGTAATTCGTAATTAGTGTTTGCAAGTCGGTAGGATATACAGTAAAAGTACGGGTAAACGTTTTACTCGTTTTTTGATTACCAAGTATAATAGCGAGAACATCGTATCCAGTAAATGATGGAGACAATACCGTAATGCCATCGCGTGAAGCTGACGAAAATGAATAGTTGTTTGCCGCTAAAGCCCTTCCATGAATGTAGCAATTATCAAACGTATTCCCAGCTATTACTTGTCCATCGTAGTTTGCTTGGCTAGCACCAAATCCAGTATAATCGTTGTCGTAAAACGGAACTGATTTATTGTATTCAATTTGATTGCCTGTAAAACTCAGATCGTACAAATAGGGAACCCCTCTATCCGTAGCATGAGTAAAACCTGCGGTACTATCTGTTTCAAAAGAAGAAGGTGCAGCAACCCTATCAAAAGCATTTACTACCCAAGCCTTTCCTTTTTCAATTTCTGCTTTGTACACCGATAAAATTTCAGAAGCGAAACTTTCCCCGCCATTATTTAGAGCTGCTATTTTATAACTATAGATAGTCCCTTTTTCAATTGGTAGCGTAATGCTTTCGGTTTTGCTGACAATTCCATTGTCAAATCCTCCATCGTTCTTGCGTGTATATACGATATAACCATCAGGATTAGCTGTTGGTTCAAGCGGGTCGGTTGTTTTTCGCCAAGATAAGTGTACTGAATCATCTTGTAACACCTCTGCTACAAAATGAGTTATGGGTAAGGGTTGAATTGTATAAGGTTGGTTGTATTGAGATGCTAAAAACTTAACTATCCCTTTGTAGATAGCACGAGCCGTAACAAAACGAAACTCAGGGCAATGAGCATACCGCATATCGTTAAAATTTTGGTGCGATAATAATTCGATAATGGTAGTAGGAGTTTTTGGTATGCGTGCTTCGATATAGGACTTATCCCAAATTTCTCTGCGTGTCCAGTTTACGGGAAAAGTAGCACGTATATCGTGTACAAGTTCCGTTTGAACCATATCCGTAAAATCGCGTGCTGCTATACGCGAGAAGTTGGCTGGATACATGCCTTTATCATCTGTTGTCATGGCAATACCCAAGGTGCCAACAATTGAATCGCCACTCATTTTTCCAGCATCGGTATGCAAGGCGATGCACGCATCAATGGGTATGCCAAGTCCTTTGTAGCTTGGATACATAGCCGAACCTCCCATCAAGTAATTTACCCAGTTGGCTCTACCAAATATATCATCTTGATAATCACTTATTACATCTTTGCGTTGGTTGATGAGGATACTATCGGGCATGCCAGCCCATTGTAAATAATAGCGAGCAGCTTCCGTAAAACGTGCTCTAGGAGTAGAAATAAGGGGTGGTTGAGAAATAGCGTCTTCGTCGATAAAGGGAGGAAATAGCTTTTTTTCTACAATGCTTTCGGTTGTTTGCCTATCTATATTTCCCATGCCTCCACCTACACGTACAACATCTGCTGTTACTACATAACCCTCTTTGCCAGAGTTGGTTAAAACTAAAGAATACAATTTATTTGCTATAAAATAATAGTTGCCTAAGTAAATCCAAGTGCCACCGCCTAGTTGTTGGTTCACAGAAAATCGTGTAGTTCCACCAGCATGATGCAGGCTATAGCGAGCAGATTCAGTACTGTTTGAAACGCTTTTGTAGGCAATAGACACGTAATACATGCCGTTTTCAGGAACCTTAATTTTCCATTCTATGCTATCTGTTGCTTCTTCGTAAGTGGGTGTTTGTAAAAAAGAACCCATCGTAAAAGGATTATCTCTGCCTTGTAGTAGTTTCTTGTTTTTAAACCCGTTTTCTTTCTTTTCCCAACTTGTGGTATGTGTGATTGAGGCACTGGTTGCGTCATCGTCATTATCAATTATTACCTCATTGGTTTGTGTATCGCGTTCTCGTGGAATAAATACATTGGCTCCTGCATTTTCTAACATAGGCAATACATAGGGCAGAACGATAGCTGTTGTAAGCATGTCCTCAACCGTGCCAAACAATCTGCCACGTTGCCAATCCCACTTATCAGTAATAGCACTGTAATACCAGCCATGACTATTCCATAGTGCAATATGTCTATGTAGTAAACCTTGTGTAGGAGTGTACGGTTTAGATACATTTTGTACTACGGGTGTGATATGTGGTGGTGTAAATTTTCTCGCATCATCAATTGCGATAGTCTTTCTGTAAGCATTGGGAACCAATTCATCTAACGTGCGATTATTGCATATAATTTCAAGTTGATACTCTCGGTAGGTTGCTGGCAATTGTGCGTACACTGAGTCGTAAAAAGCCTGAATGCTTTCTTCTCTAAATGGGATATTTGCTACATCATTCTCTACCCAAAGGGTTAAGGTGTTGTTTTTGAGTGTTTGTTTTGAAACAGAATAAATCGTTTTTTTTGCTGTAATCTCAGGCGTGTAACGGATGGTTTGAAGCTTAAACTTAGCTTGTGCCAGCATCGAAGTTGAAAATATCCAACAACTAACAAACAGGATTATATAGTGCCAACGAAAATAGGCTTGCATCATCTAGGTACGTGGTTTATTATATGGTTCAAAAATACACTTTTTTTTTTATTTTTCAGCAGAGACAAACGTAAAATAGTATAATTTTTACTTACTTTGTGCAAGCGAAAAGAGATACGTATAGAAACATAAAAATAAGCGATAAGATGAAGTTACTAGCAGATAGCGGTTCCACAAAAACGGCTTGGGTTGTGTTGAATGAAAATGGGTCAAACTCAGTTGAATACATAACAGATGGCTTAAATCCTTTTTTTCAGACAGTACAGAGTGTACAACAAACTATTCAAAATCAATTACTTCCCCATATAGATGCTAACAGCATATCCGAAATTTATTTTTATGGAGCAGGTTGTGCCTTTCCTGAAAAGAATGCTATTATTGAGGAGGGACTAAGAACCGTGTTTGCGAGTGCAACTATCCATGTGGCTAGTGATTTGTTAGGTGCTGCTCGTGGCTTGTGCGGTATGCAAGATGGCATAGCTTGTATTATGGGCACTGGTTCTAATTCGTGTATGTATCAAGATAGTAAGATTGTTCACAATGTGTCGCCTCTGGGATATATACTAGGAGATGAAGGGAGTGGGGCAGTATTGGGTAAATTGTTAGTAGGAGATTACTTAAAAAATCAAATGCCAACTCATCTTGCTTCTGCTTTTTTGGCTACCTACCAGCTTACGCCTGCAATTATTTTAGATAGGGTGTATAAACAAGCGTTTCCAAATCGGTTTTTAGCATCATTCAGTCCTTTTTTATCTGCCCATAAACACGAGCCGTATGTACAGGCGTTGCTACACCGCAGTTTTACTGATTTTTTTGTGAGAAATATTCAACAATATGATTATCAGCACCATACTGCACATTTTACGGGTTCTATTGCCTATTATTTTCAGGATATCTTGCAGCAGGTAGCACAAGAAAAAGGTGTTGCTGTTGGTGTAATAGAACAAACTCCGATGCCAGGTTTAGTGCGGTTTCACTCGGTATAAATTGTTATTATCTTTTTGCCATATATTACTAACTACAGACTCTGACGCACGTTTCCAAACTTGTGCCAATTATTTTGTGTGTGTAATTGGGAGTTTGTTTTATTTCACAAGCTTTGGGGTCAATCGGAAGAGTTGTGTTTTTGATAAAAAAGTCCACATCTTAGTACCCTCGCCAAATAAATGACTGATATCTATATTTCACTATTTTGTGTAAACGTATTTCAGAAAAATCAGTTTACTATTATTTCAGCGTAAAACACAGCCTTCAAAACGCTTTAGGAACGTAGTTCTGATGTCTTCGTAGAATAGTATTCGGTCAATTCAACATTAAGGAGCGTAGCTCTGATATCTCCCTGTTTTAAATCTTAATCCGTGTGGTTATTTCTTCTTACTAGCAATATTTATAAGACTATTTTTTGACATGGGGCTTTGCCCCAAACCCTAATCACTTTTTTGTCCCCGAACTAAAGTCGGGATGTGCCACTTGACACAAAAAAGTAATCAAAAAAGCTCAAGACTCCGCCCTCCTCGCTCTAAAAACTGACGCTCTGCTGGCTAAAACAGTCCAAACTCGCTCCTTTGTCGCTCAAACAGGACTATTTCTTTACGCCAACTTCGCTTGTTTTTAGGCTCATCGGTCGAGGTCAGTCGGTAAATGGGAGATTCGCGCAAAAAATGTATTATTCAATGTCAAGGGGATTGAAAATCCTACTACTATCATAAAGGTGAATAGTTTGCTCTGGGTAAAATCCCTATGCTATTGCCTCCTGCAACATGGACACTTTGCTGTGCTTTGACAGAAAACAGTGAAAATTATAATACGATAACTACATATATTCGTACTTTGTATTTATTGCAATTAGCGTTATGCATACTTTGTTTTTTTTTATATGGTTAGTAAAACAATTTATGGTTGTAATCTAGCTAAAAAATGAAATTGCATAGGTGAAATTTCTCCATTATTTCGTTTATTTTTTTGCTGGGTAAATGTGCATGATTTTTTGTATATAAGACTATTTTTTTTACAGTAAAATAGTTTGAAAATAATTATCTACTTTTTTACTTTATAAAAGAGGGAGATAATGGCATAGTAGTGTTGAGTGTGCCTGTGTCTTTTTTTTGCAAAATTTCTATTCTCACACCTCCTTTTTTAAATGTTTCAAGTATGTCATATGTACTTCGTAGTGTAGTAAATTCACTATCTGTGAGATTGTATACATTGGAATAGAATATATAGTTTTCATTGCCCGAAAAAATACGAAATGACCGCATATCTCCGTTTACATCAACGTTATCAATGGTGGTATTATTGGGGAAAAAAGATGCTGTTTCAGTAATAGGAATGTTATGATTGTCCATATATTCAATGGCATTTTTGCGTAATTTCCAATAGGGTAGATGGGCTAAAGAAGAATCCCATCCTTGAGCAAATGTATCAGGGTATACGATACAATTTCCAAGCAAAAGGCTGCTTAGTAAGCCTATATACACTGTTTTTTTTATGTTATATTGGTTTATAAGAATACATGCCAACAGTCCAATAGAAAGGTATGAAGGAAGATAATATCTATGCCCCATTGTATTCTTAATCAGTAGACTAGTGCTATATATCACAATGGTTGAAAAGAATATGATGATTAGCAACGTAAGTACTTTTTCCCATTGGATGTATGTGCGTTTGATAATAAGGGTAATAAGGACAAATACTATTACGGTTATCCTTCCAAAATCTACAAATTGGAGTCCCAATACCAATATGTTTCTTCCAAAGTTTTTTATAAACTCTTCTATGGATGAAAACGCTAGGGCTTTACCCCAATTTTCAGATGGGTGAGAAATAATCCAACCTCTGGTCGAAAGGCTCCAATATAAATAAACAATGGCAGGTAAGGCTGCAATACAGTATGCAATACTCGTTTGAAAAGAAAAAAATTGCTTTAGGCTTCTTTTTTTGATAACTAGGTGAATAAAAAAGTCAATTAGGAATAATCCACCACATAGCATCATACCTCTATATGATACCATTCCTAAAAAAGCAAGTGCTATGATTTTTAGGTAGAGTTGTTCGTTTAGAATAGCATTTAATGCTAAAAAGAAAAAGAATAATTGGATGATTTCTGGCGTAACCAATACCAATTGTGATAATAATGTGGAGTCTGCTATAACAAGAATGAATGTAAAAATGTGGTAAAATTTGTCTTTTATAAAATGGTTGACAAGGTTAGAGATTTGCCATAGTAACCCAAAAATAAATGGGAACATCATCCAATGCGATACATATAGCGATTTGCCAAAAAGAGTCCATCCTAGAGCGATGATTGTAGCTAGAAAAGGAGGATGACCAGGGTTAGCATCAAGAGGAATACTTTGCCAACAAAAAATCCCGTTTTGATAAAGAGGATTTGCCATTCTTGATCCAAATAACACATTGTCCCAAAACATTCCTATTCCGGAGCTACTGACCACTATCAAAAGGCTTATTACGAGTAAAATAGTAATCTTCTGGTACTGTATGAAAAGCTTATTCAACAATATTGTGTACAAAAAATATATAAGCCCAAAGGACTTTTTTCATGATGAAACTCGCACACAAAAGTAGTGCTTTTTTTGAAATACTACTTTTGTGTGCGAGTTATTTATTTTATACTTTTTTTAAAAAAAAGATTTCCTATTACATAAAATCACTCAACTATATATTTTTGTGTCTATGAACATGTAAATTTCTTTCTCCGTAATCCTAAAATGCCTTGTTTTTTTGTTTCCATTTTACACCTTTTTGTGTAAACCTATTTCAGGACAAGACAGGTGACAATAGGCGTGTGTTAGCGGTTAGGGCTTTGATTCATTTTATTATGATTTTTTTTTCCTTTTCTGCAAGTTTTTTGTGCAAAACAAAACTCAAATCATTAAGACTTTCAGAGTCACTTAAACTTAAGCTTGAAATTGAAATTTTTCTTCCGTTAACGTATAATGTATAAATTATTTGAGGTATGTTAAGTGTACCAGTTTCTTCCCACTTATCTATCTGATTGTAAAATATTTTTTTGTCGCGAAACAACAAGTATTTTATGATAACAAAGTCATTTTCCACTTCAATTTTAGAAAACCGCCTTAAATTTAACACTAATAAATAGAGACAAAACGGAATTCCTAATCCGAAATAAAGAAGATTGTAATCGTGCTGACATACAGCTAAATACATTATATATAATATAAAAAGTATCATAGAGATAATGTAGAAAGTAAAAAAAATTATTATAATCATTTTTTTTGAATTTATGTTAAGGTTCTGCTTTATTACTATTTTATGGGTCTATAACTACTAATCAAAGTGTCTCCATGGATATAAGGCTTTTTAATGTTTTAAATGTTCGTAATATATTGCGTTTCGCAAATTCAACACTTAATTTTAATTTCTATGTTAAATTTATCAATGATAGGGATATAGCCTGTTAGATTTTTAACGTCATCGATACAAAACATAAATTGCGTTCAAACTATCAATTTTTTGTCCAACCGTATAATTTGAATAAAGGTTGAATTTTTTTTTAAAGTCCAGACTCCAGCCTTAATCAATATAAATCCAAAGATTATATGTCAAAAGCCTCTTTTTCAAATACGTTGTTTTTTTTTAGCCTTACCGCTAACGTTGGCGCTATGAATAGTTGCCGATTGCGGAGTACTTTCCTGTCAAGGTACACCGAACTTGATGCGGCTTACAACCCTTGAAATACCTACTGAAACGGCAATTATTTATAGCGTGTGTGTGCCCTGCATGAGCAGAGCGCACCTGCTGCAAAGCAACAGAAAAAATCCAAAAATACAACTATTTTTGGTTAAAACAAAGCTTTGAGCAGGTGTTTTTTTTTCCAGAGGGTGCAAGTCCCT
>JAAYPI010000116.1 GCA_012519885.1 Bacteroidales bacterium | reverse complement strand
GAAGGGGCAACATCTGCTAAAATACCGTTCTTAACACTTGTGTTTTTCTTTTCGGTAATATATACAAAAGGCACAGGATTTAATGAATGTGCTGTATTTTCTGACCCATCAGCATTTAGAGCGTTGTCAGCATTGCCATGGTCAGCTATAATAATGGCTTCGTATCCGTTAGCTTTTGCTGTTTCGATAGTTTCTTCTAAGCATTTATCTACTGCTTTTACGGCTGTTTCGATAGCTTTGTACACGCCCGTATGTCCCACCATATCGCCATTGGCGTAATTCACTACGATAAAATCGTGTTTTTGTTTTTTTATTTCAGCAACTAAAGCGTCTTTTACTTCGTATGCACTCATTTCGGGTTGCAAGTCGTAGGTGGCTACTTTGGGCGAATTGATTAATATACGTTCTTCTTTTGCAAAAGGCTCTTCTCTTCCTCCGTTGAAGAAGAATGTAACATGGGCATATTTTTCTGTCTCAGCCATGTGTAACTGCGATTTTCCTAGACCAGAGAGGTATTCTCCTAGGGTATTGTTAACATTGTCTTTGTCAAACAAAATGTTCATTCCTTTAAATGAAGCATCGTATGGAGTCATTGTACAATAGTGTAAATTTGGTATTGTTTGCATTCCAAATTCAGGCATGTCTTTTTGAGTTAATACAATGGTCAATTCTTTTGCCCTATCATTGCGGTAATTAAAGAATATTACTACATCACCTTCTTTAATTTTGCCATCCACAGCTTTATTTACAATTGGTTTGATAAATTCGTCGGTTACACCATTATCATATGATTTTTGTATGGCAGCAATCATGTCTGTTTGTGGTTCGCCAATACCGTTGACAAGCAAATCGTACGATTCTTTTACACGCTCCCACCGTTTGTCTCTGTCCATTGCATAATAGCGTCCAATGATGCTTGCAATTTTACCAGCAGATTTTTTTGTGTGAGCTTCCAATTCGCTAATAAATCCTTTTCCACTACGAGGGTCAGTATCTCTACCGTCCATAAAGCAGTGAATAAATGTATTGTCAATTTCATACGTTTTTGCTATATCGCATAGCTTAAATAAATGCTCCAAAGAGCTATGTACACCCCCATCAGACACTAAGCCTAAGAAGTGAACAGATTTGTTATGTTGTTTTGCATACGAAAATGCGTTTACCACTGCTGGGTTGTCCAAAATGGTGTTGTTGCGACAAGCTAAATTGATTTTTACTAAATCTTGATATACTACACGACCAGCACCAATGTTTAAGTGTCCAACTTCAGAGTTTCCCATCTGACCATCTGGTAACCCAACGCTTTCGCCAGAGGCTTGTAGTTGAGAGTGAGGATAAGTTGCTACTAATTTATCCCAATATGGTGTAGGAGTGTTATATATAATATCTGATTTTGATTTGTCTCCTATGCCCCATCCATCGAGGATGACTAACAATGCTTTTTTTTCCATATAATTATTTTTTTTATTATTTATTGAAGATACAAAGATACACTATTTTTTTAATTGATTGAAGAGCCCTTTAGATTTTTGCTGCCAACACAATGACTTCTTTCGATTTAAAGCGTTTTCCTGTAGGTGTAAACGCTTCAATAGTAACAATATATATTCCAATGGGTAAAATCTTTCCGTTATCATCTGTTCCATCCCAAGATGTTTTTTCTTCTGTGGATGATAAGTTATTTTGCAGTATATTTCTTACACAATTTCCGTTCGAGTTATATATGCGTATAGTTACGAAATAGCCAGCTTCATCAAAGGAATAATAGATGGTTGCTGTGTCATCGTTTCCATCGTTATTGGGAGAAAAACTTTTGGGGGTAATTTGAAACGAAGCGGTGGGCTGTATGAGTGCTGTAAATTGTGAATTCTGATAACCTGGTGTGCCATACCCACAGGCAAAAGAAGCTGAATGCCAGTTGCTTGCGTCTTGTGTTGTAATATCATAATGGAGTCTTTCTAGGGCAATACCTTCTCTGTTTGAGAGTAAGGTGTGGTGCATTTTTTCGGAATACGAAAATTCATCAATCAGTATGTTTGATAAAGTAGTAAGCACGATAGTTCCTTTATCATCAGGCATGCTTGGAAATGAGGGTACTGTTACAAAATGAATATCATCAGGGCATTCATAATAATTACAAACGCCTTCTTTGCTAGTGCTTAGTAGGCAATAATCACCAGGAAACAATAAGTAGCCTTTTTCGCTCAGTACTGGAAAAACGGCTAATTGTCCATCTTGTTTCCTATTTGTAAGCATGATGTCTCGCAAATCAATTACTTTTTGCGAACGATTAACAATTTCGACATAATCCGTCCCTTCAGATTTTGGGTTAAATAAAACCTCGTTGATAACAACATCTTGATTTGAAGGAAGTTCAGGTATGGCTAAGCGACTAACGATAGAATGTTTGTTTTTATTAATATCTTCAACGTCAGTAATGTTTAATGTGTATTGCTCATGTAATAGAAGTGGATTTGTAAGTTTAATGCGTATTGCGTCTTGTTTTATGGATAAAAATTCGATAGAACTTATTTCTTGCATTGGGTATATAGTAATGATATCCGTTTGTGTGAGAAGATTCACAGACATTGGTTTGTTGAAATATAGTACAAAAGAACTGTTTGATTCAATGCTTGTGTTTATAACAGACAACTCGGATGTATCTAAGTTTATACCTGAAATACTATTTGCTCCATTTGGAGTTCCTCCTTGATAATTGATGCTTGAGTTCCAATTAGTATTGTTCCCAATTAAATTATGTGCATCGAGACATTCTAAACTCCAACCTCCATTTTTTTTGAAAGAATCGGTATGCCAATTTTCCGAATAATCGACCCATGAAAGTATGGTATTTTCTGCATTGAATAATTCAAGGTATCCACCTGCATTGGTGAGAGTTGGAAATTTGTCGAGAGCCAAACAATTACCATACATTTCTAAAGCGGGAAAAGCGTTGGTGCTACATACTACAACGTAGCTATGAGGAGCCAATACATACGTAGGGAAAACGCATGTTTTTGAAAATCCTTTTAATACATAGTTTTCTAAATTGATAGCTTCCGAAGTATTGTTGTAGAGTTCAATATATTCTTCATTGGGCAATCCAAAAGGAGGATTTGGATTTGCCATAATTTCATTAAAAACAATGTCTCCAAACGATGCTTTATAGCTGGGCAAAATTGGAGGTTCATATGTTTCTCCAGAGATAAAGATATCATCAAAAATGAATCCCGTATTTCGTGTTGCGGTGTAATAGCAAACAATACCAGTATATAGAGCAGCTTTGTGCGTATTGTCCGTTGTAGTACCTTCTAAAATAGGCGAATTTTCTGTAGGTAATTGTGTAAATAATTGCCATAACCCTTCGCTTGAACGGGTAATGCGAATGTTAATTTCGTTAGTAGTGCCATTTAATCGGTTGATGGGTGTATCGAGTATTTTGGTGGAGGTAGTACCTGTTTGCTTATACAAACAAATATTTTTTGACGTATTACCAATAAGCAAATAATATCCGTTCAATGATCCAGTAATGTCTTGTTTGTCAGCAATTAAGTACCAACGAGCATAATTAGCAGAACTTGGTGTAAACATCATTTTGCCATACATTTTCCATTCGGCATTGGTTGTAACATTCGAATTTGTAACTAAATACGATTTATTTGCTTCTGCAGGAGCATTTAGTTGAAGTTGTGCATTGCTATTGATTACAAAATTGGATGTGCTACCTTCCCAAATGGGAGCATGCGAAAAATTACCATCAGAAAATGTTTCATTCACTTGAGCCAAAGTACTTGCCGATAGGAAACAAAGAAAAATAATGAGAATGTTTTTCATGGCTATAAAAATAGAGCGACAAAGTAACTATTATTTTTTTGTTTGTTAAAATGTTAGCCATCAAAAAAGCGTTGTTGGCGTCGATGAGTGTTGCTTTTTGTGCTAAAAAGCATAAAAAATACTATTTTTTAGTTTATTTGTTTAATAATTAGAAAGTAAAGCGTAATTTTGTAGTCAGTTTGCGTCGAAAAAGAAATTTTGACTAGAGGATGCAAATACTTAATAAGTAAACGTTATAAAACAGTAAAAAATGAAAGTAGCAATTGTTGGTACTAGCGGTGCAGTAGGTCAAGAGTTTTTGCGTGTACTCGCTGAGCGTAATTTCCCAATGGATGAATTAGTATTGTTTGGTTCATCACGTAGTGCAGGATCAGAATATGAATTTAGAGGCAAAAAGTTGGTTGTGCAAGAATTAAAGCATGGCGACGATTTTAAGGGTGTAGATATCGCCTTTACATCTGCTGGTGCAGGTATTTCAAAAGAATTTGCAGCCGATATTACAAAGTTTGGTGCTGTGATGATAGATAATTCTAGTGCATTTCGTATGGATACAGACGTGCCTTTGGTAGTGCCAGAAGTGAATGCTGCAGATGCAAAAAATAGACCACGCAATATCATTGCAAATCCAAATTGTACTACCATACAAATGGTAGTTGCATTGCAAGCAATAGAAAATTTATCGCACGTTAAACGTGTGCATGTTTCTACTTACCAAGCGGCTAGTGGAGCAGGAGCTGCAGCTATGGATGAGTTAGAATTGCAGTATAGACAGGTGTTAAATGGAGAAACCCCAACTGTATCCAAATTTGCTTACCAATTGGCATATAACCTTATTCCACAAATTGATGTATTTACCGATAATGGATATACCAAAGAGGAGATGAAAATGTATCACGAAACACGCAAAATTATGCACTCAGATATTGAAGTAAGTGCCATGTGTGTGCGTGTCCCCTCGTTAAGAGCACATTCGGAAGCAATTTGGGCAGAAACCGAACGTCCTATTTCGGTAGAAGAAGCACAAGCTGCTTTTGCCAAAGCTACTGGTGTAATTTTGCAAGATAATCCTGCACAAAAAGAATATCCAATGCCACTCTTTGTAGCAGGCAAAGACCCTGTATATGTAGGACGTGTAAAGAAAGACTTAGCCAACCCAAATGGAATTTTCTTTTGGACAGTGAGCGACCAAATTAAAAAAGGTGCAGCTCTTAATGCCGTTCAAATAGCAGAATACCTAATTGCAGAAGGTAATATTTAATCATAAGATACTAAACGGGTGCCAAAAAGCATTCGTTTAGTTTTTAATACTATTCTAATTATGTCGCAACAACGCTTAGTTTTCTGCTCTACTATTGCAGATAGCATTGTGGCTGAACTTGAAAATAAGCCTTCAACATCTATTTTTATTCTTACTGATAGTCAGTCCAAAACTTTTTGTTTACCCTTGTTACAACAGAGCGAAACACTAAAAAATGCTCATGTTATAGAAGTGCCAGCAGGCGATGGAAGTAAAGATGTAAACACGCTAGTTTCTATTTGGCAATATTTAAGCGAAAATGGTGCTACACGAAAATCGTTGATGATAAATTTAGGAGGAGGTATGATAACCGATTTGGGTGGATTTGCTGCTTCTACGTTTAAAAGAGGTATGAACTATGTAAATGTGCCTACTACCTTATTGGCTATGGTTGATGCTGCAGTTGGAGGTAAAACGGGTATTAATTTTAATGGGTTGAAGAATGAAGTTGGGGTAATTAATCCCGCTAAGAGTGTGTTGATTGATACAAACTTTTTGCGTACGCTTGATATGCAGAATTTGTTATCTGGCTATGCAGAAATGATTAAACATGCATTGATATCTTCGGAAAGTGAATTAAAGAATATTTTTGAATTAGATTTTGCTCAATTGGATTACGAAAAACTCAATCAGTTGGTGCAATCTTCTATATATATTAAAGAAGCCATAGTAACAGAAGACCCACAAGAGGAAGGTGTACGTAAAGCCTTAAATTTAGGTCATACTATCGGACATGCTTTTGAAAGCTATTCGTATCAAATGAACAAACCCGCATTGCATGGTTATGCTGTAGCTTGGGGTTTGATGTGCGAGTTGTTCCTTTCGTATAAAAAATTAGGCTTTCCAAAAGAGACATTGATTAAGGTGGCTCGTTTTGTGAAAGAAAATTATGGACATTTTTACATTTCGTGTGATGATTACGATGCATTGTACGAACTAATGCTGCACGATAAAAAGAATACAATAGCTAATTGTATAAATTTTAGCCTATTATCTAATGTAGGGGTGTTGTCATTAAATCAACATATCGATAAAGAAACGATTTTTGAGTCGCTCGACTTTTTTCAAGAAATGATGGGTATGTAATTTCCTATACAAGGGGTTTTTATACAATGAAATCATATTTACAACATATACCCTTGGGTACTTCGTTGCCTGTTAGCAATCCTCATGCCATTTCTGTGTCTTTTCCTAGCATGGATGATGTAATTGGTTACGAAAAGAAAGATGTATGTACCCTTCAGCAGCTTCAATCAGGATATCCTCGTTTTTTTAGAAATAAGCTCGTGCATCTGCTTTGCGAAACAGTACGTAAAGAGTTTAAATTGCCCGTGAGTGTAGAGATATATCCTTTGCCATGTAATGCTGTATTATCATTGCTAAATTTGTATTTTTGTAAAGATTTTGTAAAGATAGAAGCATATGGAGTTACATTTTTATTACTAGATGAAAATGATGTTCAGCTAGGTAAATTGCGAGGGTTTCTTCGCCAGGTGGGTGTCTTTATGTCTTCGCGTAATGCGGAGGATATTTTGCACTCCAATGGATTAATTTCAACAACGTTTAACGAAGCCTATACAGAAGTACAGCCTTATTATTTTGTACAACAATCCCTTCAAAAAGCTTACCACACAAAGTCTGTAGACGATATTATTTTGAGTAATTGTGGTATGAATGCTTTTTTTGCTGTATTTCAAACTATTCAGGATATTAGTTTGTTATCTGGTAAAAATAGGGTATTGCAATTGGGTAATCTATACCTTGATTCGTATGATATATTACGCACCTATGCAAATAAAATTACCTTGTCTCATGTAACCGATTTTGACGAAATAAGACGAATGATTGAAATGCATCACACAGTGTTAAGTGCGGTGTATGTAGAAGTGCCTAATAATCCCTTGCTTGAGTGCGTAGATTTACCTCGTTTGTATGCCTTGTGTCAAGAATATAACATTGTTTTATTGGTCGATTCTTCTTTGGCTTCTGCCCATACTTTGAAACTTCTGCCATATTGTGATGTAATAACAGAGAGCTTATCGAAGTTTGCCAACGGACAAGGAGATGTGCTGATGGGAGCTATAGTTGTGAATGCAGCGAGTACGTATAGTAAAGAAATAAAATCTCGAATTGCGTCTTATGTTATTCCTCCTTATGTGCGAGATGTGCAACGATTAGCCCATTCGATTTGTGATTATTACGAAAGGGTATGTTTGTCATCGGCAAGTACACGTAAATTGATTGAGTATTTGGAAAATTCGCCCGAAGTAGAGCAAGTATATTCCGTTTTGCACCCATTGTCTAAGCGTAATTTTTCGATTCTACAGAAAAATGACTCGCTTATACCAAGTGTTTTTTCTGTTTTGTTTAAGCAACCATTAGCCTATTATTACGACAAATTACCTTTGCCCAAAGGTCCAAGCTTTGGTACAGTCTTTACTTTAGCTATGCCTTATGTATATTTAGCCCATTTTGATTTAATACAAACAGAAGAGGGTAGACAGCAGTTAACGGAGATGGGACTTCACCCTGACATGCTACGAATATCTGTAGGATTAGAACCTGTTGAGGATATTATTGCTTCTTTCAAGCTTGCTGGGATATAGAGCGATTTTGTACGAATTTTATGTATTTTTTAATACAGATGCATGTATAAATGATACTTCTTCAAAACTTTTTGAGCAACCAAAAATGTGATATCCTGCTTCGTTCAGTTTTTTTACTATCTCTACTGACTTATATGTTTGCATATCAAATAGTCTGTCGTGAAACTCAATTAACAATTGATTGATGGAGATTTTTGTTGTTAAAATATCTTCTAAAACCTCATATTCAGACCCTTCTATATCAATCTTTAATACGTCGATATGTGTATGATGTAACATTTCTGTTATTTTTGCGAAAGATTTCATTGGAAGTTTTATGCTATTGTTGGTGTCAAATACATCGGATTGAATAGTACTTCCCGACACGCTTTTGGTATTTTTTGGTAAATAGAATGCAGCAAATTCTTGATCCCCAACGGAGATGCCAAAATCAAAAAAATGAAAGTTTGCAGGCAATTTTTGTTCCTTAATCCATTTTATTGATTTAGGTGTTGGATCAAATGCATATATCGATGATTGGTGATGGTTGCTACATGCCATATCAAAGCTAATGTCTTTACCAATGCCAAATGAGTAAATAACGGATTGGTTTGTAAGCAAGTTGGGGTTGATGTAAAAACCTCCATAACTGGTTCCATACCATTTCTTTGGACACGTTATGGTGGGTTTTAGGTGTTTAACTAAATCCGGATTCGTGTTTTTATAAAGATATGTTTTACGAAAGTGAGAGTGAATATTTTGTCGACTATTGTTGATGAATTCTTTTATTTTTTTCATGTTTTCTTACTGATTATCCAAATACATTAAATTGTTTTTTAACAAAACTACTGCCTGCAAAGGTTGTGCAATAGTAGAGTATATTTTTGAAAGAAAATCCTGCTAGCCTGAAATATACACGAGCTCGTCTCATGTCATTCATAATATAATAGTAGCGAGCTCGCGAACCATGAATCTTTTTTCGAGCAATACGTGTTTGTGTTGGGTAGAGGTTTTCAAATTGTTCGATAAAATAAAGCGAATAATAGAAGTCTTGACGCCTATAGGTTGGGTTTAATGATAGGTTTGTGCCATCTACTATGCGTGTGTATAACGAAGAGCATATCTCAATAGAATTTTGTTGATGAAACAGACGCAATACCCAATCGTAGTCTATCTTACCAAAGTGTTCCTCAAACAAAATATTACGTAAAGAACGATGAAAAAGCAGTGAACCAAGATAGGTGTTTTGACCTTGACTGGAGCGTGTCAGTTTGCTTAAAAAGGTGCTATTTTTCTCGAAAAAAATAAATGGTTCTTTCGATTGTGCCACACGTTCAATTGTTTTTCCAGTAGAAGTGTCGATAAGTGTATAGCCAGAGCTAATGATGGGAGCTTTTTGGATATATGGTAATACGCTACTAATTCGATTGGTATGCCATACATCGTCTTGATCTACAATGCAGATGTAATCACCCTTAGCATTAGCAAGACCAATATTCCGTCCTTTATTCGGACCGCCTGAGTTTGTCTCAGTAGAAAAAATGCGAATAGGATATTCGTTTAAGATTTCGAGCGTATTGTCAGTCGAACAATCGTCGATAGCGATGATATCAAGTTCAAATAAACTATTTATACCTTCTTGCTGTAAAATAGCTCGAAGCGTATTGTTGATATTTTTTGATCCGTTGAAAGTCGTAATAATAACTGAAATTGTAGGCATACCTATGGCGTTGGTTTTACTAAATCCAACCATAAAGGTACAGGTTTATTTCAACATATCAGTATGTATTGTCCACAAAATTATCAAAATCTTTTATTCGTGAGAATTGATAGTTAATGTCAGTTATTAAATTACGTGTTGAAATAGTTGCTCCCGATATGCCATCAATGTCTTTCCCAACTTCCAATTTTTTGTTTCCGTTAAATCCGTGTAATTGTTTAAGCCAAGATTGGGACGTTATTTGGTGCCCAAAGCTTGAGGCATACTTATATATTCTTACTGAAACAATCGCTTTTTTGTTGTTAATTAGCATATAATAATCAAAATATTCATGACTATTATTTCCTTTATCGTTATTTCCAGAAGAACACCCGCCAGTACGACAACTTAATACTCTGCCCACATATACTAGATATGATTGCTGATTACAGGCTAACGAAAAGTATTTTCCGTAGTTACTATTATTTAGTTGATTCAGTTCTACAAAAGAGTAATTGGTGCAGTCGTTTAGTTTGCTAATTTCGCGTGTTAGCTGCTTTGGCTCAAAATCAATTTTCTGAGCCAAAGAAACCAAACTAAAAAGAAAATATATAATAATCGCGAAACTGATTTTTTTTCTTGTCATTTATTAGCTATTTTTGGAGAATGTAATTATCTAAAACATAAAGCCAATACCCACATTAAATACCTTATTGTATGTAGAAGACATCGCTGATTTGGTAAACTGAACATCGGTTTTTAATGCAGCGTTTGGTGTTAGCTTATATGTTACTCCAGCAGTAATAATGGTTTGTTGGTATCCCAGATTCTTTGTTGTAATCTCGTCGATAGCATGATGCGTATCAAAGTATTCATAACGTACAAAAGGAATTAATTCTGTCTTTAATGAGTTGAATGGTTTAAATACATTGTAACCTGCCTCTACGTAATACCCAATCAATGCTTTGCCTAAATCGTTATTGCTACCTGTTGTGCCTGTAAATTCGTTGTATTGTTTGGTGTTTGATAGTTGTGTATAATACAGTTGTCCACGAAGTTCAAACCCATTTTTTTGATAGCGAGCATCAGCCCCAAACATGGATATCCCTACTACAGAAGAGTCTGCTTTTAGAAGAGTTTCAGTATCGTTTGCACTCAAATTATTGTACAATTTACTTTGAGATACTCCTTGATATGTAGAGAGACCTAATGAGAGATTTCTTGCACCATAGTATTCTATTTTACCAGCAAAAGCTGGCGAATTTACATAGGCTTTTGAGCCTTTTTGCCTGCCTTGGCGTAGAGCGTTAGTGCCAGAGAATACACCTTTTGTATCATATCCATTTAGTCCGTTTACTAAGTATGCTTGGTATTTTAGGTTTATTGGAAGAATATTGCCAGTTAGTCCAAATCCAATTTCCCTCCATGTTGATGGTGCTATTTTATTGTCAATTAGTGGACGTTCCACTCCATGAAACGTAGTTGGTTCGTGATACTCGTTGATAATTCCCATTGGAATCAATAACAACCCAGCTCGAAAAGATATTGATGGATTAATTTTTTGTTGCAAAAATAATTGTTCTATCCAAAGTTCATTGGCATATTCATATTCTATTTCAGTTACAAATTGTGTGTTTGACGAAAAGTTGTAACCTAAAAATAGCACCATACGATGAACATCTACTTGTCCTAATTCTTGTTTATTATTTCCAAAAGGTTGATTGTAGTGTACTTCGCCATAACCGCCAATATTCAGTTTGTTTTCTTTACCTAATAAAATCTCAGCTGAGTTTTGAAAAGAAACATCTTGAGAATTAGCAACCGAAAGGAAGGAAAAACAACTTAAAAGAATTACTGTTAAAATGCCATATTTTTTTGTATTCATGGTTGATTGTTTTATTGAATTTATAATGATGCAAAGAAACACTTATTATTATGCCTGTACAATCCCATTTTGTGGGTATTTTTACAATTTGATATCACTATATGTAGTGATTCTTGTAACTTCTACCGACAATTATGATATATATGTGGATTTTTTCTTAAATATATGTATCTTTGCTATTACTTATTGAAGTGCACAACCTCAATATTTAAATGGTGTTTTAAAAGCATTTGATAATAGTAATATGGTAAAATACATTGATTTAGATGTGGCTATACAGAATAGCAATTCTGCTTTTTTAAAAAAAATGCCAAAGTGTGTAATTTCTTTACTCAAAAAGATTATACACCAAGATGAAATGAATCGGATTCTAAATAAATATGAGGATTGCTATGGTGTAGATTTTTTGCCTAAGATTATTGAAGAATTACAATTAACTGTACAGATAGAAGGGGAAGAAAATTTACCAGCTGACGGACGATGTTTTTTTGCTGCAAATCATCCCTTTGGTTTTGTGGATGGGCTAATTCTTACCAATACTGTTGGTAAAAAGTATGGTAAGTTAAAAGCTATAGGTAACGATTCTTTTTTGCTAGCACCGCATCTTAAACCCATTATTGCTGCTGTAAATGTATTCGGGTCTAATCCAAAAGCGTATTTGTTGGAGTTGGAGAATTTGTTTGAATCAGACTCACCCATTACCCATTTTCCTGCAGGTGTGGTGTCGCGTATTCGTAACGGAAAAATTGAGGATAAAGATTGGCAAAAAAGCTTTATCAAACAATCTGTTAAGTATAATCGCCCCATTGTTCCTTTTCATTTTACAGGACGCAATTCTTATTTATTTTATATCATTTACTTAATTCGTAGTTTTCTCGGAATTAAACTAAATATTGAATTAATGCTATTGCCATACGAGATTTTCAATAAAAAAGGTAAAACTATTCATGTGAAAATTGGCAAACCCATTATGCCTGAAACCTTTGACAATTCTAAAACATCCGCTGAGTGGGCACAGTATGTCAAACAGCAAGTGTATTCGCTGTAACTTATTCTATGATATACTCTTTGCTTTGGCTAGTGTACGTGTTGAAATAGCCCAATGATGTGCCTTGCATGTTTGTAACTGGGTTGGCTGGTGTTGAGCCACTCCGAGCACTATTACGTAAGTCGTTAAGCGAACTCAAGTATACGTAAAACTCTTTGGTAATAGTTTGCATTTCTATCCTTACTACATCCTCTGTTTTTAGCAATCGATCAAAGCGGAACAATACTATTTCTACGTCTTTTCCATTGTTTAATCTATCGTCATAAATGTATTCTTGTTGTTTCTCATTATTAATAAATTCCACAAAGCGATAATAATTTACTTCTTCAACAGGATCGTTGAATAGCACTTTTATTTCGTAGTATTCTGTGTTATCTGTATTCGTATTTCCTCCAATAGGACCAAAAACACTCCCTTTTTCGATTACCATGTCTGTAAAAGGAACAATAGAAGGCATAGTAGAAGTAGCTGATATTGATTGGTTGTTGACTATCAAGTCAAGGAAATACCTTTTCCCCTCTATTCCTTTTGTCGTAATTGATTGGTAAACGCCAGGTTCAATTTCTGTCAACACTTCTGTATTGTTATTTTCATCTGATATACTCACCTGAGCACCTGTTAGCAACGGAAATGTGTTTGATTCATCTAAATTTACCGAACGGCTAAGTAAAACACGTATTTCATTTGTTGTAGCCATAGATGCCTCTACCACTACTTCCGATTTGTTGTTCTGCAAGTCGAGCTGTATTATTTCTGTACACGAAGTGATACCGAAAGAAATAACCAAAAGCCATATTATTTTCCTCATCAGAATTTAAAATTATAGGTTATTGATGGCATAAATGTAAATAGGTATGTTTTTACTGCGTTGATTTTGTCAGGGTCATTTTCATCTTGTTCAAAGTCAATGGTAAAGGCATTTTTTCTTCCATAAGCATTGTAAACAGAAAAATTGAGGCTACTTTCAAATCGTTTCGACTTTTTAAAATAGCGAGTAGCTCCAATATCCATTCGATGGTAGTGTGGCATACGAGATGCGTTTCTGTTTGTATAGAGCAAAATAGTTTCTCCATCTACTTGGTACTTGCCACTTGGGAAAGTAACCGCATTGCCCGTATTATACACCCACGTGCTTGATAGTGTCCATTTTTTACTAAGTTCGTAAATAGCTACCACAGAAATATCATGAGTAGCATCGTGTCTGGCAGGGTACCAATTGCCGTTGTTTATCCCTTCAATTTGATTTTCTGTTCTTGATAAGGTGTATCCAATCCATCCGGAGAGTGCACCGTATTGTTTTTTCAACATTATTTCTAATCCATACGCTCTTCCGTTACCTACTAATAATTCGTTTTCGATATATTCGTTTGCTTGAATGTTTGCTCCGTTTTTTAAATCAAGTTGGTTTTGCATCCATTTGTAATATATTTCAGACGATACCTGATAGGTGTCATCTAAAAAGTGCACAAAATAGCCAGTGCTTACTTGGTCGCTAATTTGTGGTTTGATGTTTTTACTTGAGGGTATCCATATATCTGTAGGTACGGATGATGTGGAGTTTGTGATGAGGTGCAAATTTTGCGTATTGCGTGTATAGCTCATTTTAAAGGAGTTAGCATCATTCAAAATGTATGCAATATTGATTCGTGGCTCTATATATAGATATGTTTTTACAAATTGATTGTAATCATAAAAGCTTGTTTGAATAGTGCCATCGTTGAGATATGTATAAAAATCGCCTCCTCCAAGAAGGGAGAATATATTTCCTCTTACTCCATAAGATACATTCCAATGGTAATTTGGTTTCCAGTTGTTTGTTATGTATAGGCTGCTTTCAAAGGCATATTTTTCTTGTAGCTTGAACGGTTGAAATAGGGTAGATTCTGTGCTCAATTGCCCTGGAGTGATACGATGATGTGTAAGTTGTAAGCCAAAAGATAATGTGTTATGTGGATTTATAAAATATTGATAATCGTGTTTAAGTTGTACGTTATTTATTTGCGATAATAAACTAAACGAGTTTTCTGCTAAATTGATACCTACCTTATAGCCATAGTCAGAATAGATAAAGGAAGTATTGCTAAATAATCGATTGTTAAAAATATGATTCCAACGTACTGTGGCGGTAATATTTCCCCAATTCATATTAAATCGGTCGAAGAAACTGAACACATCTCTACCAGCATATGCCGATATGAATAGGCGATTATTATCATTAAGTTGGTAGTTTGCTTTTGCGTTGATGTCGTAAAAGTATAGTTGGTTGTTGTTTAAAAGCGGATCGTTCGATAGTTTGAGAAATAAATCAGCGTACGTTCGTCGGGCAGTTAATAGGAACGAGCCTTTGTTACGTATAATTGGACCTTCTACGCTTATACGAGAAGAAATCAGTCCGATGCCACCACTTACATGGTAGTGCTGGTTGTTGCCATCTTTCATTCTTACGTCCATTACAGAGGCTAGTCTACCTCCATATTCAGCACCAGCCGTACCTTTGTACAAAGTAACATCTTTGATAGCATCTCCATTGAATGTGGAAAAAAAACCGAGCAAATGGTTCGCGTTATATACCATCGATTCGTCTAAAAGAATTAAATTGTGCGAATTATTACCACCTCGCACATACATGCCTCCACTTCCTTCTCCCATGTTTTTTACGCCTGGGGTTAATGTTAGTGTTTTAAGAATATCTTGTTCACCAAACAGTACGGGGATTTTCTGAATAGATTGTATTTCAAGCTTTTCTACACCAATTTTGTCTGATAAAATAGTTTCGTTTCTTTTAATTGCTGATACGACTACCTCATCCAATTGTGTGCTAGCTGGTTGGATTTGAAAATTCTTTCGAATATTCTCTTGTACCTCAATGGAGTACTCTAGGCTACTATATCCAATATAATTTACCACAATAATATGAGTGCCCTTAGCCAGCGAAAGGGCATAATAGCCATATGCGTTTGAATATACAGCACTAGAAGGATTGCTTTTTGGATAAACTGTAGCTCCTGTTAATGTTTCACCTGTTGCTTTGTCGGAAATAGTGCCACTGATAGAAAAAACTTGTTGGGCTACCACTGAAATGTGTGAAAGAAATAGGAGTGTTATCACACAGATAACCCTAAGGATGATAGAGAAAAGAGGAGAAGGATGAAGGGAAGAACCGTTTTTTCTCATAAGTACATAGCCTGAATTAGGGACATCGTACCTCCGCTGGGAATCGAACCCAAATCTAAAGTTTAGGAAACTTTTGTTCTATCCATTGAACTACAGAGGCAAAAATTTGATGAGCAAAAGTACTATTTTTTCCAGTAAGAAACAAACTATTTTTTTACATCATACAAACAAAGAATGGAGAATATCCAAGGATTTTATCCGTTGTATGGTCGGTATATGCAATTGATAGTAACGTACCATAGTTGATAGTAATGTCAATTTATCTACACGCGATATATTCCAAGCAGGCATGTCAGTATAGCTTATGTGCGTAAGTGCCTGAAAATGCTTACAGTTTTCTCCTTCTAAATAATGACCATGCAAAGGTGGCTGTGCAGTAAATATTCCGTTTAGCATATCAAAATACACATCATTATTTTCTACTGTACTATTTGGGTAAAAACCTAGGAATTGAGTTAATCGCATTAAGAAAATAAGGTGAAAAGAATTGTATTTTTCTGTTACTTCATCTAATACACACAACGAATGATAGACAAAAGCAAATAAGTGAACGTCTTTTTCTGTTTCTGATAATGTTTTACGTACCATTTCGGCTAAAAAGAGAACAATACTTTGCTTGTAAGGATTGGTATGTATGCTATTGCCTACGAATAGTATTTTGGCATCATGTATACGCTGAATATCTTTTTTAGGTTGATGTTCTACATCAATTTCTAGCAGACTAAATGTTTGTAGGTACGATGCTTTTACTTTGGCTTGTTTGCTCCATGGATTATAAATCATGTACGATACCATGCCAAATTCTTCTGTTAGTGCATGCAGAATAAGATCTTTATCGTTGAACTTTGTAGTGTGAATAACAATAGCCCGTGTTTTAGCAAGCATAGCTATTTTTTTATCAATTTATAGGTGTTTGATGTATCGTCTCTTGTTATTTGCAAAAAGTAGATGCCTTGTTGTAACCCACTCGTATTGATGGTAAGTGGATTTTCGATGCTACTTATCGTAAAGAGGAGTGTTCCTTGTATCGAAAACAGAGAGAATTGGGCTGTATTTGTCTCTTTTCTAAATACTTGAATTTCAGAATCGCATGGATTGGGAAATAAAATTGCATTAGCGTCTTCATCGTGTGGATAAAAGATTAAACTTTCGTTTGCTTCTTGAAATACAGGTTCAATCCACAGCGAACTTGCCAATGGTTTGTAAGGATGTTCGGTAAACGATTTCCATATTCCATTGTCCTTGTAATAGGCGGTATTGAGTGCATCTATCGCTCTGTTATTTACCATATACACAGCAAACGAATCTACTGGTTGATAAGTAATGGAATAGGAAACAAAAAATTCTTCATCAACTAAAACTGGATTTGGAAAGCGTACATAATTTTCTCTATTTAAAAATTGAGTTTTAGTAGTTTGTGAAAATGTTTGCGAAGTAGCTTGATATGCTAGTGTTTTAGGGTTAAAGAGAACTGTCGTTAATAGTGTTTCGGGGCTTGATGTTCCATTATAAACATGTACGTTTACAGGAGTATTCACATTGTATTTGCCAATAAATGGTACAATGTACACGCCATATAGATAGTTGTTGGTATCTGTTACAAATTTCTCTGCAAATTCTGTATATTGCAGTTCATTATGTCCCGACAAACGTCCTGTTTTACCATTTCCTACAGAGACCTTGCCCATTACGTCTGTGCTTTGTACGTTTGAATAACGTATGCAAGGGGTTGCTTCGTATGGATTTCTTCCATCCATATACATAACATTGGTATTGGTAGGGTCTAACCAGCGTTTTAATTGTTTACTTTCGCTGCTATAATAACTCCAAGCTTTGTTTAAACGAAAGAAATAATCTTCTACGGGGTTACTACAAGTCGAATTACCTCCTGTTAGTCCGCCAATAATACGGTAGTTGTTGTCAAACAAACCCGAACCAGAAGAGCCCGGTTCTGTCGTTCCTTTTTCCCATCTAGTTATTTTCCAGTGAGCATCTGCTAATTTGGTTTCTAGCAAATCATTGTAGGGGTAAGTAACTGCAAGAGGATTGTCATTGTCGGTTGACACTCGTTTAACATCTCCTTGTGGATGCTGTACGCATACCATAGGGGCTAAATCAGAGTTTGCTCTATTCCATCCAGCTAAATAAGGACGGTAATCTGCTGGTGGCATTTGGTTTAGCTCAACCAGTGCAAAATCAATATCATACGCTTTCGCTTTTAATACACTTCCTCCTAAAGTAAATTCTTGCGAACCACGAATGAGTGAGTCAACTTTTGGCACCTCATAATTAAAATAAAAAATGGTTGTTTGTTCTAAATTAGTCCCTTCGTAATTATGTGCTGCTGTAAGCAAATAAGGTTTCCCCTCGCTATTGTTAATCATTACGCCAGAGCCTAACCACGATTCTGAATTGTCGGTTACATACAGCAAACATGTGGCTTGTTTGATGTTGCTTACTCCTTCAACAAATGCTGCATGCGGACTGCATTTCTCAGCACTATTAAACGATCCAGTACTTCGGTTAATAAAATCTATTGTATTGTGTGTTACTCTGCCAATACGTAGTTTGCCGTTAAAGGTAACTGTGGCAGGCTGTTGGTATTCTATAATAATACTATCAGACGGAAATGGTGCAATAGGAAGGCTCTTGTTACTGTTGTTATTTATACTGGTAAATGCACCAGCTACATTGGTTTGAGATGGATTGTAAACAAAAATCGAAGCCCCTTCGGGTATTTCAAACTCATCAAATACTACGCTAATAGAGGCGGCATTTGGAGAGTAGAACCCAATACGCCAGATTGTTGTGCCATCTTCGGTTGTAAATTGTTGTCCAGCGTTTAACGGAGAATAATCTACAGCAAACGATTTGCCAACAACAAAGCGAGATGTTTTTTCTTCCTTATTGTCTTGTTCTCCATTATAGGGGATTTTGTAAAATAACGGCTGCGTATTTCTCTTTCCAACAATGGTATTTTGTTCGTTTGAATACGTAAAAGGTAGTGGCGAAAATCCTCCACTTTGTATCTGAGCGTAGCTTGTGCCAACGCCAATAGAAAAAAACGCCAATATTACGACTAAAAACTGTTTCATTGTCAAAATTTTAATGCTTGCTAGCAGATTTTTGCAATACTAAAATGGATTCATTTCCCATATTAAACAACAAATCAAGAATACTTAAATTAGGAATAAAACCAAATTTATTTTCAAATACTTGATAATACGAACTAATTACAAAATCGTTATCTTCTATTTCTTTTTTTGCAGATAGTGCATCTCTGTAATCTAACGCATCATCGTATGTGGTATATGCATCTGTCAATTGCACCTTACAGTCGAGTTCCAATAATGCAATAACCAACGATTGTAATTGAAAGGTGTAGTCTACTAAGAATTCAAACTTGTTAGTATAAAAAGGAGCAAAATCATCTTTGTAATACTCAAAAAATGGACTCGAATTATACCCAGCTTCTAAAGCCCTCCAGTGTATTTGTTGCCAATGCTGGCTATTATCTATGCGGATATCTTTTGTCTTGCATTTTTCTGTTGCAGGCTTTATGGTTGGTATTGATAACGCCATAACTCCGTTTGCAGTAGCAATTTTACACCTATTTCGATAGGTTTGTTTTGTATAGTGGCAATGTTGTTCTATCCAAATTTCAGAAAAGTGTACCAATTTACTGTAAAACTGAATATTCCCTAAATACGTGGATGTGAGTACTACACCGCTCATTTCTTATTCTTTATGCACAAATTTAAATAATCTTTCCCATCTAATGCTTTCTAGCAACGATGCATCTTTGTCTAATGATAACCATACAAATAGTGGTTTTCCCACCACATGATCTTCTGGCACAAATCCCCAATAACGAGAATCTGCTGAATTGTGGCGGTTATCTCCCATTAACCAATAATAATTCATCTTAAAGGTGTAATTAGTCGTTGCAACAGCATTTATATAAATTG
>JAAYPI010000115.1 GCA_012519885.1 Bacteroidales bacterium | reverse complement strand
TTTTTATCTTTTTGAAGTTATGAATTTAAAAAACATTATCCAGTAATACACAAGTGCCGACATTGCTATTATAGCAAACGGAACGGCTAACGTCTTTATTATTTCCATTATAGTAAATTTATTTCAAATTTACCTCTTACAAAACTTATATACCCCATATCATCGTTTACCTTAACGACAAAACGATTATGGATAGCCCATTTGACAACTTCCTTGTCGAAGTTACCCTGAAGTGTCACGCTTCCCCATCGGGTTATATTGATGGAGTAAAACTTGTTGAGGTCTAATAGCTTGCTGATAGCATTCAACCTTCTTAGTGCCTGTTTTTGGTTTTGTGGTGTTTCCATTGTCTGTTATTTTGTTTCCTGTTGAAGCCCTATCTGTGCAAGGTATAGAACCAGGTCTGCCTTTGTTTTCTTCACTCCAATCTTCTCAAGTTCGAGCATATACTCCTTGAGCTTTATATCAAATTCCTTTGATATTTTTACTACAATTCCAAGTTTATCTGCCATTTCCGTAAATATTAATTTTAAATTATAACGCAAATATACAAATTATATTCCCCCCAGTTTATTAGGTCTTTGGCGCTCATCCTACAGTGAATTAGCAAATTTTTGCATAGCTCTTTTAGCTCCGTATAGTGTTCTGAACTTTTCGCCTAATATGTTGTCGTTTAAGCAGGCGGTAAATGTCTTACCACTTTCATTTTTCCTTATAAAAGAACCAATGCATGCAAATTCTTCGTTTTTAACCCACAACGTAGAACCTTCGAAATTTTCCGAATAGATAATTTTTGTTTTCATAGTTTTTTGTTTTTAAAATTCATCTGTGTTAATTACATTATTTAACATTTCATGTATTTCCCTATCTTTCTTTAAAATGTCCGAATTTCTTAATTCTTTCTCGGTTTCGGAATACCATTTTCTATAATCGGAATAGGTTATATTTAAAGGAACGCAGTTATTGTTTTGGGATGGTTTTACGATTATCCCAAGCAACTTTTTAACCTGGATACTATTTAAAGAAAGAAAAGCTCCATTTCTAAAATCTAAACTACATTTTTCTTCTCCAACTAAAACATCCATTACTATTTCATAGTTGTGCCTGGCGCCATTAATTAATTCTTTGTGAGTTGTTTTTCGGATATATTTCTGAATAACAACATTTAATTTTGTCCCGTTTTTTGTTGTTGCTATAAGATTTAAGGTTTTCATTGTCTGTTTGTTTTTAATTACTCTGTAAAAATACAAATTATATTTGATATACACCAAATAAAAAGTGTTAAAATATGTTAAAACATACAATTATTTTCAGGATTATTGAAATAAAAAAGAGGGTGTGGAAAAACAGCAAACCACACCCCCTTGGACAATGAAAACGCAAATCAGAAATTGATATTTGCCCCAACGAGCAACCCTATCTTTTTATCATTGAAGATATACACCGGCCCTGCTGTTATGTTATAAAGGTTCGCCAATACTGCAACCTCCATGCCTGTTCGCACCGTTTCGTTTATCTGTACCTGCGTTAATACTGCAAGGTTGATGCCCCAATCACTAACAGGAGTCCCGTCCGGTAGTGGCTTGTAATGTTTCCAGCCGACAGCCCCGCCCACACCGGAGAGAAACTTAGTCTCAAAGGCACTCGCTTCTTTGTTGTAGGTTATCTCAGCACCGGAGACGACAGCATCCAGGCTCCAGAGGAACACACCGTTAACGGCCCGTTCTGAATCTGCTGTCTGGGGAAAGATGTCTTTCGGGACATTGCCGAAGATGACAAACTGAGCCGAAAGTCCGGCACAAAATGCCAATGCGAAAATTATCGTTACGAGTTTCTTCATAATACATATTTTTT
>JAAYPI010000192.1 GCA_012519885.1 Bacteroidales bacterium | reverse complement strand
ATATTAATGTTTGATGAACCATCTCTGGGATTGTCACCTTTTTATACAGACTATATTTTTAAAATCATCAATAGATTACACCATTTAGGGTATACTATTCTATTGTCTGAACAGAACATAAACCAGGGTTTTAAGTATGCTCAGAGGATATACCTCATAGAAAGAGGGGAAATTATTTTAGAGGGCAAAGTTAATGAGGTAAGAGAACATCCCAAAATTATAGAAGCCTATTTTGGCAGCGGGGGCAGGTAATTGGAAATAATTATAGCTCAAATCATTAATGGTGTAGTGCTGGGAAGTATTTATGCATTACTGGTAACCGGTTTTAATTTGATGTTTTTAGTTGGCAAAATAATCCATTTTTCTTATCCCTATATTGTTGTTCTATCAATGTATATAAGCTGGGGAGTATTGCATATAACAGATAATGTAATTCTGGTAGGCATAGTCACCATAGCCGGTTCCATAGGTATGCATCTCCTGATAGGGCCATTATTTTATCATCTGAACAATAGAAAAAGTTCTATAGATATTAATACCTCTTTTATCGTATCTTTAGGTATTGCCTTAATCCTAACTGAGATTATGTCACACCATATTCATTATGGATTTCCAGTATCCTTTCCTGTAAATTGGCTGGGTAATATGACTTTTATGAGGATTAATATGATAAATATCTCTAAGGGGCAAATCTTGACTCTATTTCTCTCCATTTTACTTGTTTTAGTCCTCTTTCTGCTAATCTACCGGACACAGCTGGGAAGAGCATTCAGGGCTATTGCCGAGAGTATTTCCAAAGCTCGGCTACAGGGTATTCCTGTTCAGGAGTTGAATCTACTGTTATTTGTAATTACCGGTTTGATTGGCGGTATTATTGCCCTATTATTATCAATGCTGCTTGGTGCAGCTTCTCCCTGGCTGGGAGACCATATTGCCTTAAAGGTGCTGGCGGTAGCCATTGTGGCTGGTTTGGGTAATTTAGAAGGAGGACTTATCTGCGGTTTATCGTTAGGGATAGCAGAGACATTGATTATACATTTTCTGCCAGGCTCCTGGACTAATACCATTGCATTTATGATGATGTTAATAGTAGTATTGATGAGACCCAAGGGAATTTTTAATAGATAAGGGAGTAGTTTCGGGTGGTTTTAATTCACTATTTCTTAGTTTTTACAGCAATCTATATTCTGATGGGCTGGTCTGTATACTTGCCATATAAGGTTGGACATTTGCATTTTTTACCGGTAAGCATTATGGCTATTTGCGCCTATTTTGCCGGCATTGCCTCTCGAAACTGGCACTGGTCTTTCTTTCCAATTCTGCTCACAGGCATATTGATTGGTTTTGCAGTTAGCTATATTGTGGCTAAAGTTATTGGTGATGCACCCCCTTTTTCGGTAGTTATTGTGGGATTAACCTTTATTTTTATTGCGAAAACGGTCATTGAAAATTGGGATTACCTGGGTGGAAGTATAGGGCTTTTTGGAATTCCTTCCATTAAGTATCTTGTTTTATGGACCTATCTGCTATTATTAATAGTGGGATATCTTATCTCTATGGTGGAAAATTCCCAGCTGGCCCGCAAAGCTGCAGTAATATCTGAAGACAGAGTTTTGGCTGCCTCATTAGGCATCAGAGGGAAGGAATTAGTCATATTTTTTCATACCTTTTCCGGTATCATAGCAGGCCTGGCAGGTATATTGTATGCACTGTTAATTGGTGGTCTTGCTGTAGATTTTTTTGGCTTTCTCATGATTGGAACTTTGATGGCTATATTATTTGTGGGTGGATAT
>JAAYPI010000199.1 GCA_012519885.1 Bacteroidales bacterium | reverse complement strand
TTACAGTCCAGGGTTCAGTATGAAATTTGGATTTGGTTGTGTTGACATCAGCAGCAAAATTCCTTTGCGAATGGATGGCTATGTTGAGCGTACCACTACCAGCACAGGAGTCTTGCATCCTTTGTTAAGCACTGCGTGTGTGCTTCAGGATCAAACCCATACTTTGGTTATGATCAGTGTTTCAATATTGGGTGTCGATCAACACATCACAAAACAAGTCAAACAACGCGTGCATGAACTTTTTAAGGTGCCACAAGCATACGTTATTATTAATGCAACCCACACCCACGCTTCCTATGGGGCAGCTCGTTTTGGTGATTTGGGTGGTTTTTTTGTTTTAAAGGATCCAAGTGCTGATGAGCGTGACTATTATGAAAGGTTGCCGCACAAGATTGTTGAAAGTGTAAGCCTTGCTTTTGAAAACCTTGAAGCGGGGAGTGTGGCATACTTTCAACAACAAATTACCGGCGTGGCATCCAATCGAGTCAATCCAAAGGCAGAGTTTAATGATGTCGCTACCGTGTTTTATTTTAAAGACAAACAAGATGTCATCAAAGGTGTGTGGACTCTGTTTGCCAATCATCCAACCGTGCTGGATGGGGACAATTTAAAAGTCACCGATGACTTCATTGCTTATTACCATGATGCACTGCAACCTCACTATCCGCAGGCAAAACTTATGTACTTGCAAGGTTGTGCCGGGGATATTAGCACGCGTTATGTCAAATCAGAAAGCTCAGTCGCACAAGCTCAAAAGCTTGGCGATCATTTTGCCCAACAAATTGCGGATGCCAAGCCAAGCATGGTGCCGGTGCATCGCATCGTGAGCATCAAAAGTGAACCCATTCATTTTCAAACACGCACATTTCAGGAACCAGAGGTCATCCAAAACCAACTAGCATTGGCTAAAAAAACTTTTGAAGCTGCTCAACAGGCCAAGCTAGATCGTCACACCTTGCGCAGCTTATATGTGACTTATCAAGGTTTGGAAATGCTAGCCTTAATGCATGAGCAGGTGAACGTGGATATCATATCAGCGTCCATGAGTTTGATTCAATTTGATTCACTGATTATCATCACAACGCCCACAGAAACCTTCAGTAGCATTGATCTGGAGATTCAGCGATTATGCCCTTTAAAGCAGGTTGTGGTTTTAGGGTATACCAACGGCTATGTGGGGTATTTGGTTGATCATGACAACATGGACAACGATGCGTGTTATGAAAGACATATGATGGTCATAAAAAAAGACTCCTACAAAGAAGTCTTAAAGATAAGTAAACAATGGTTAAAAAAAGGGATGTGCTAGACATCCCTTTTAACTGATTAGAATATACCTACAAGTGCACCTAGTAGACCAAGAACAAGGACTAGTAGGATACATTTAACAGGTGACCAACCACGTCTGATGAGGTAGTAAAGCAGCAAGGTAATTCCAAGTGGAATTAACTTAGGCATAATACCATCTAAGACGGATTGAATGACAACAGGTTCCGCTGCATCTGGGTTTAAGACCAAGATGGTTTCCGTACCACCATAAATGGAAGTAAGGGCACCAACGACCATAACCCCTAGGATACTTGCAGCACGCGTAAATTCTTTAGCGTGTCTGGTTAAAACATCAATCGCATTGACACCAAGGTCATAGGACCAGTGCATTAACCAATAACGAACCCCGAAGTGGACGATATTGAACATTGCCAAGAATACGAATGGTCCAGCGATGTTGCCTTCAAGTGCTAAGTTAGCACTGATACCGGCAGCAATTGGAATTAAAGTAAACCAGAAAATAGCATCACCAATACCACCTAGTGGACCCATTGCAGCTACACGTACTGCACGGATGGTTGCGATATCAGCTTTTTGTTGCTCAAGGGATAAAACGATACCCATAACGAAGGTTACTAGGAATGGGTGAGTGTTAAAGAACTCAAGGTTGTGTCCCATAGAAGCAGCTAAGTCTTCTTTGTCTGTATGAATCTTTTTAAGCCCTGGAATGATTCCATATAACCAACCAGCAGCTTGCATACGTGCGTAGTTAAATGAACCTTGAAGGAAC
>JAAYPI010000114.1 GCA_012519885.1 Bacteroidales bacterium | reverse complement strand
TTCCTTTTTTGAATTGCTTCTTGGTTTTATCAATTGCTTCTTGCTGTTCGGGTCTAAATGCTATCGGACTTTTATCTGTTGTTATTTCGTTTTGACCTATTGATTCTCGACCTTCTTTTACTGCTTTAATTGCCTTTTTGACCGTTTCAAGGTCGGTTATAAACCATTCGTTTGCGTTGTTTTTTGTATCAAATACTTTCTTTTTAAGACCAGAACGAGTTAAAACATTTCGCACTTCATGGTCTGTGAATGACTTAAGTGTGCCTTTATCATTGTAAACAGTTACTTCTGTGTAAAGCAAGTCATATCTAATACCTGCGGTTTGAGTATATTGATTTATTCTTTTCTTGGCAGCTTCATTAAGAGCCTTACTATTGGGTTCCAAACCCCAAATATCCTCATTGTCGGAAGTGGCTTCACCAATTTTCAAGCATCCTTCATGTGTCTTTTCGTTGATGCGAAAAACATAAATCAGTTTTAATTTAAGCGATGACGTAAATTTCATATCGTATCTATTTTTTGAGCAGGTCGATAAATTTTATTTTCCTGCCTTTTCGTCCAGTTTCAGGGTCTTTGTTTCCCCAATCTTTAATTAGGCAATAAATTCCGTTGTGTTTATTGATGTTGTCTTTCATGCACCCTTCACATTCCTCTATTTTTACTTCTACATCACCAAACAAGGTCGTTGTTTCTGTTTTTTTTGCACCACAACTCATAGGAATAACTCCTTTTAAGCCATCCATTTGCCATACGTTCCATGAAATAATGTAAGCGATGTATTGAATTGATTTAAGTAGAGGTTCTTTTCCAAATTTGAAAGAATAGTTTTCAATAAAAGTGATTAGCATTGCTTCCCTTGCAAGAAGTAAACTATCGCCTTGCCATTCAAAAGCATAAATATTTTTATATGCAGTTTGTGCTGCTTCCAGCCATTCACCAGAGTCGTCTACATTTTCATTGATTACTCTTAATTTTCTGTCTAATAAGCCAATTCGGTTTTCTAATGGGATAAATTCACCCGTTGTCGTGTCATACCTACTTGTAATATATGGTGCTTCACCACAAGCCATTTCAAGTCGAGTGTCTCTTATGTAATGTTTCCATGTCTTGCCCTCTGGAAAATTTATTTTGTTTCGATTCACTTCCCATTTTTGCGTTCCATCAGGCAATGTTGATTCCGTGTTGAAAACATTATCAATTTTAAACCAAGCATTATCAATAAGATTATTTTGAGCGTTACATATCCAAGATGGCGTAAAAACTTCAGCCATTTCTCGCACTCTTGATTGTTGCAAGTCTTTGTCCTTTTTTACTCTTGGCATAATGATATGTCCATTGTCGCCTGTTATTGATGTTGTCTTTATTTGAGAATGAAATTGAAATTCATTACCAAGCTCTTGATAATTATCTGTCGCCCAAAAAATATTTTGTTGAGTTGTATGGTCACGCAATAAGATGTCAAGCACCTCAGGATACTTTTCAAGTATGTCGTTTTCAAGTATGTCTATCTCTGCTTGTATCATCAATTATTCGTTGTCTTTTTATTGTTCACGTTGTCTTTTTTTACACTTGGCGGTAACGGTTACGTATATGAAACGTTTGGCATTTCGAAGCACTTGCCTGTCAAGTTACAAGTACCTTTGACACGAGCTAAAATGCTCGATAACCCACTGACTGCCAAATGTTTTATATACGATGTGTGTGCCCTGCATGAGCAGAGCGCACCTGCTGCAAAGCAACAGAAAAAATCCAAAAATACAACTATTTTTGGTTAAAACAAAGCTTTGAGCAGGTGTTTTTTTTTCCAGAGGGTGCAAGTCCCT
>JAAYPI010000212.1 GCA_012519885.1 Bacteroidales bacterium | reverse complement strand
CGCTGATTGCGCAGCAGCAATGGGATATCGTTCAAGATGTCCGCAAGCACAAAAAGCGCACGCCGAAGCAGATGGAGGAACCCAATATGTTTTCAGGACTCGTCTACTGCGCCGACTGCAAAAAGACGATGGTGCTCCACAGGGCGCACACGATGAAGGCTTCGTACAACAACTTCAAGTGCTACACCTATAACAAGCGCGGCAAGGATGTCTGCTCCGCTCATTATCTGAAGGAGCAGGATTTGGTCAAAATCGTTCTCGACGACCTGCGCAGGGTGACGCACTTCGCACGGCAAAAGGAGCTTAACGCAGCCATCCCTGTAAAGGAAACGCGGCTTGAAAAGCTCAAGGCGTCCGCCGCCAACGTGGAGGCGTTCATCGAAAAGGCGAAGCGTTACACCGACATTCCTGAGCTGACGCCTGAACTGCTGCGGTTGTTCATCGAGCGGATTGAAATCGGTGAACGCAGCGAAAGATACTCCCGCACAGCCGAGCAGGACATCCGCATCGTCTATCGGGACGTAGGGGTTATGGACAGCGTGGAGCCGGTGGAGAGCGACGAACAGGAAATCGAAGAACTGACTGAGCAGGCAGAAAGCGGGCAAAAGACCGCATAGACAGCGTTAGGGCGGGTAGCCGACGCCACCCGCCCACCCATAAAGGGCATAGGTCATAAAGTATCCCTATGAACGCTAACAGAATAGATACAGGGTTTTTCAATTTCTTCTAAGTAGTGTTTTGTTAGTAACTGCCTGGGCTGCATGAACAACAGCTCAAACGAAGTCAAATTGTGCCCTATAAAAGACTGCCCGCTATATCCATTTCGGTCCGGTCACAGCCCGAGCCGAAAAAGGAACATGACAGACGAGCAGAAACGCGCCGCATCAGAAAGAATGAAGGCAATGCATTTGAGCAAAAAGACGTGACTCTAGAGTCAGGATTAATTTGCCGAGTGTTAGGGGGTATACGGATACCCCCAGGGAGGCAGACGCGCCGAGACCCATAGCTGCATCGGGCACGTTCGGCTCAGAATTGAAATGACGGCGCGAACACGATCCGCACAGGCGAGTGGGAGCACTTATATAGCAGCGCGACGCCTTGCCGATGATGGTGGGGCGTTTTCATGTTGCCTTGTCCCTCTCAATAGCTTCCTTTATAGCCCGGGTGATAAACAAGGCGCAGAATGTTAATACATATATTCATATTGACAGTTATCTATCTATGGCATATATTATATACATAGACGTTTATCAATGTGAGGTGTTAATATGGGTTCAATGGATATTGCTTTCATCTGCAAGGCACTGAGTGATCCGAATAGATTGCGAATTGTACAAATGCTATCTGATGGGGAGAAGTGCGCCTGCAAATTACTAGAAGAATTCGAGGTAACGCAGCCTACGCTTTCGCATCATATGAGAATATTGTGCGAATGCAGGCTAGTAGACGTACGTAAGGAAGGGAAATGGTCTTACTATACGTTAAACTGCGACACATTAAATTCTTTTAAATTATTTATCGGTAATTTGAAATGTTGGAAAGGCGGTGAGAGTACTTGCGAATAGTTTGGGATTTTTTCCAGTATCAAATCTTAGGCATGAGATGGTTCAATGAACTGATTGGTAAAGTTATTTCAGCTGCGGGACTCGATATCAACGGGCGAATAGGCGGAAGTCTGCAATTCTTCCTTTTTGATTTTATAAAGATTCTGATCCTGTTGTCTGTTCTGATTTTCATTATCAGCTATATACAAAGCTACTTTCCTCCTGAGCGGACCAAAAAGATTCTTGGTCGTTTTCACGGGATAGGCGCAAATTCACTG
>JAAYPI010000113.1 GCA_012519885.1 Bacteroidales bacterium | reverse complement strand
CGATCACGTGGTGTCGGGACGGTTCATGAAGAAATGGAGCAATTTTAAGATAATACGTTGACATAGATTCGTAACCACGTTTTTGTAAACGTTCTACAGTAATGGTAGTTAGTAATATGGGGCTACAGGCTACTGCTCCCCCCTGTTAGCCGTAGCGTGTAGTTTGACAATCTGGGTGTTCGGCAAAGCGTCTCGCTATGTCGAAGTTAAAAGGAAAGCTCCAGCTTTCCATATTCGAACCAAACAAAAAAGACATAAGAAATCCCTACCCCTCGTTTTCACAACGAGGGGTTTATGGTTTGTCGTTTGTAACGACAATAATCCACTTGAGCGATGATAGAAATAATTCCCGTCAGGTCGGATTTCCAAATCCGACCTGTAAGATACTATCAGGATTTTTAATCCGCTAGTGTCGGGACGGTTCTGTGAAGAAATGGAGCAATTTTTTTTTAAAGGTGGAAGTGGCTTAATAATACCCGTTTCGAATTATTAAACCTTATAACAGAAAAAGTTGAGATTACAAATCCTAAGGACTTAGATTAAGGAATTGTACTAATTTGTTCCTTTACAAAAAAAAATCTTAGAAATATTTTGAGATTAGTATTATTTTTTGATACCTTTGTATACTATTTACTAAAAATGAATGCAAAAGAATACATAAAGTATCTGTTATCTATCGAGAACTACTCATTTTCATTGGATGAGATTGCTCAAGTAACAGCAGCTAGCAGTAATTCTTTAAAATTTGAACTCCTTAGATTGTCAAATAAAGGAGAAATAGTAAATCTCCGTAAAGGTTTTTATTTAATTATTCCACCTCGATATTCTTCAGCAAAAAAACTTCCAATTCAACTATATTGTGAGAAACTGTTTAATCATCTAAATAGAAATTATTATGTAGGCTTATTCTCCGCCGCAAAATTTCATGGAGCAAGTCACCAACAAGTTCAACGTGATTATTTAATTACTGAAAAACCAAAGCTTAACGACATTTCAAAAAACACTTTAGACATCCGTTTTTTCACAGCCACCAACTGGTGTGAAAAAAATATTCAGCAAAAGAAGTCAGATGCAGGAATTTTTCTAATATCTAGCCCTGCATTGACAATTGTTGATTTAATCCATCATCAGACAAAATTGGGCGGAATAAATAGAATGCTTGCGACAATTGAGGAACTGACCGAAGAATTAACAAAATCTGATTTATCAGCACTCTTAAGCTGGTATCCTAATAAAAGTACCTTGCAAAGATTTGGATTCTTGCTTGAGGAGCTTGACATTAAAGAAGAGTTTCAAGAAATGATTTATTCACAGCTAAAGGCAAAAAACTTCTTTCCTATTTTATTAAGTCCAAAATCAAATGAGAAACCAGGAGCAGTTAATAATAGGTGGAAAGTGGCTATTAATGTAAAATTAGAAAACGATTTATGATCCCAAAACCCTATATAGCAAAGTGGCAAGAGTATGCCCCTTGGAAAGAATTTTCTCAGGACGGACTTCTCAATTAAGAGTGTTCGGAAGACTTTTCTGAGAACCAACGACTTGGGGCAGTGTAAGAACACATAAAGTAAAAAATTCTGATGACAAACCTCGTCATTTAATTTTTTGCATTACCTTTGTAGCGAAAATTTACATCCTATGAACAAAGCACAAGCACAAACACAAGTTATTCGTTTTAAGCGATACTCGCGTAAGGCGTATGCTGCTTTTTGTTCGATGCACAAGCACATTACCATTGGTAAACTTGCCACAGCACTTTGCGACAAACAATTGGCTAAAAGCAAACTATCACATACAAGTTCGGCTGATTGTTTGGCTTTTTATACACCAGTATTTTCTGATGAATCATTTGTGGACAATGAGATGTTTGCTTTTGATGTGTTGCCGTTGGGGTGTGTTGCTGTAATCCCTACCACTTATTCTACTACTGAGGGTCAGGAAGCTCGTATTTCCTGCTCGGATTGTTTATACACGCTGTTGTTGTACCTGATGGTATTTTCAACAGCGTTTTTCTTTGCACATTCTTTTTATTTACTAAACCCTTTTTGATATGAACAAGAAAAAAATTCTTTCTCTTTTCTTCGCTTCACTTGCCATTCTATTGCCAAATAGTGCATTGATGGCACAAAGCAGTACAACCGACACGCAACAGCTACATGAGATTAGTGTTCACGCTCAGCCAACCAAAGTATATTCAGACCATCTGCGAGTAGTGATGAGTATAGACAAGAGCACAATAGCTCAAATGCCTGTACAAACCATTCAAGAGCTACTTAACAACCTGCCCGGACTGGACGTTCGCCAGCGTGGTGGTAGTGGTGTGCAAGCCGATATCAGTATGCGAGGAGGCACTTTCGACCAAGTGTTAATCTTACTCAATGGCGTAGCTATCAGCAACCCACAAACAGGGCATCATACGCTTAACCTGCCTATCGATTTAAATATGGTAGAGCGAGTAGAAATATTGCAAGGCGGTGCCATCAGTCTCTTTGGAACTAATGCCCTAAGTGGTGCTATCAATATTGTTACCAACGAAAAAGCTGATGATGCCGTAAAAGTAAGCCTCACTGGCGGTTCGTTTGGCTTATTTAACCCCTCAGTGTCAAGTACATTTGCAAGCAACAAATGGCGATGGGCAATATCCGCTTCGCACAACGAGTCAGCGGGCTATACCGAGAATACCGACTATGGGTATACACAAGGTTTTGTTCAAGCACAATTTCAAGCTACGGAACAAGATACATGGAAATGGCAAATAGGTGTGCAAGACAAAGCTTTTGGAGCAAATTCATTTTATTCGGTAAATTTTCCGAATCAATTTGAAAAAACAAAAACCCTTATCAGCAGTATCAGTTGGGATAAACGCATTAATTCCCTATTGTGGCAATCAACTGCCTATTACAGAGCACATTTCAATCAGTTTGAACTTTTTCGCAATTATGAAAATGCGGCATCTTGGTACACGTTTCACAATTATCACCTCAGTCATGTAAGTGGCATCAACTCAAGGCTGTCGTGGTTTACTAGTTTAGGAAAATCAAGCATCGGCATAGAGGGTCGCAACGAACATATTAACAGCAATGTGTTGGGAGAACTGAAAGCAACACCGCAAGCCATTCCGTTTGCCAAAAATACCAATACGCAGTTTTTATACGAAAAAAACCGTACCAATGTGCAATATTTTGCCGAACAAACAATTTACTTACAGGCATTTACGGCTTCTGTTGGTGTGTCGGGCAATTATAATACACAATTTGGCAACAGGTATAGTTACGGGCTTAACACTTCGTATGCATTCAATACGTATTCTCAGGTATTTGCCAATATCAATAAATCGTTACGACTACCTACCTTTACTGATTTATACTACAAAAGTGCTACGCAAGAGAGTAACCCAAACTTAAAACCTGAAGAAGCTATCACCGCAGAAATAGGAGCCAAATACACCAAACAGGCATGGCAATGGAATGCAAACGCATTTTACCGTATAGCCAACAATAATATCGACTGGGTACGTTCGCTCGAAACAGAAAAATGGAAAAGCATGAACCATACTCGCATTGATGCTATGGGCGGAGAAATAGCGGCATCATATACAGGTGGTTTTTGGGCAAAAAACATACAAGCATCGTATGCCTACGTTCATCTGAACAAAGATGCGGGCGATATGATTTCTAAATATGCTCTCGACTACCTGCAACACAAAATTAACCTGCAATATGTGCATGGAATAAGCAAGCAGGTAGATGCCAGTTGGGTAGTAAGCTACCAAGACCGCAAAGGGAACTATGTAAACAAAGATGTAAACAAAGTAGCTTATACTCCATTTGCCACCATCGACACACGCATCAACTGGCAACAAAATAACACAAAAATGTATGCCGAAATCTCCAATATCCTCAACCAACATTATTACGATTATGGCGGTGTGCCCATCGCTGGACGTATGTTGAAAGTTGGTATTGCGGTGCAGTTGTAACACATTCACTTATTCTTTCTCTAAACCTTGCTCTTGAAAAAAGCAAGGTTTTTTGGTATAATAAAACGTGGGTATTCAGTGAAAATGAGCTATTTAACACTTTAATCGAAAGACATATTATTTTTTTTCATACATTTGTGGTTTACCCTAATAGCATACCTATATGAATAAGCCTACTATCTTCCACTTTTTCCGCCCACTGATTACATTATTCATCCTGCTACATGTAGTTCTGGTTTCTATATTAGCACAAACTGTTGACTTAAAAATTACCACTTTCAATACTGAATGGCTTAGTTGTGATACAAATGGACCCTCTGATGAGGAAGGGCAAATGAACAATATTGTTTCCCTTATTCAAACGATAAATCCTGATATTATCGCCTTGCAAGAAGTAGGTACAAGCACTACGTATGCAACCATCGATACCTTAGTGAAAAAACTTGGAATAAACGAATGGGCAGGAGGTATCGTGGCTACTACTCCCACTAATTGCGGTCAAAATCAAGGAATTATTTACAAAAAATCCCATTTGCAACTTGTTAATTCTTCCCTACTGAGTAACGGGGCAAATAGCCAAGGAAACAGTTACTACTATAATTGGACTAATGGTCGTTATCCTGTTATACATGATTTCGTATTGACTATTGGCTCAACGACTATTCCGTTTTCCATCATCAATATACACGCCAAAGCCATGAGTGACGAAACCAGCTATAGCCGAAGGCTTGGAGCTTCCGAAGGACTAAAAGGCATACTAGATGGGACGAACTATAATACAAGCAAAATTATAATTACGGGCGATTTCAACGACTATTTAATAGGTTCGCAAACAGCTACGTACTCCAATTCTCCGTATAAAAACTTTATGGACGATACGGAAAATTACCAAAGTCTTACCTCTTCCTTAACCGATCCTTATTACAGTAGCCCTGTGATTGACAATATCATTATTACAAATGAACTGGCTAGCCATTATGTTGCGAATAGCACCATACGCGAGACTAGTGCCACCAATACGATAAGCAATTACCGCAACACAACCTCCGATCATACGCCAATAAGTGCACTGTTCCGTTTCACAAGCAACAATCCAACTGACTGTCAAGCGATAGATTATTCGGAGAGCTTTGCAAGTAGCTTGGGTGATTTTATCCCCTATTCTGTAGAAGGCACACAAACATGGGATTGGCGAAATATTTACGGAGCATACGTGTCAGGATATGCCAGTAGCACGAATAATCCGAACGAAGATTGGCTTATTTCGCCTGCTTTTGATTTATCCGACAAAGAATCGGGCTCCTTGTCGTTTGAGCATGCCCTTAACTATGCTCAAGAAGCAAGCGAGCGAGCCAGCAATCACACCTTATGGATTTCAACAAACTATACCGAAGGAGACCCAAAAAATGCCAATTGGACACAACTAAGTATTCCTACAATGCCATTGGGCACTAGCTGGACATACGTAAACTCTGGCAACATCAACCTGCCTAGCCAATGGATGAAAGAAAACGTGCGTTTTGCCTTTAAATATATGGCAACATCAAGCATGGCTGGTACGTGGGAAATAAAAAATCTGCTATTCAATGCTACTTGCGAACCAGTAGCAATACCCTCTATATCAAACGATAACAAGGTAGTATTTGCACAAAATCGCAACATTACTGTTTTGTTGGAACACGAAACATCCATCAGAATATTCAACATTGTTGGAAACACATTGTATAACGACACCCGCAGCGAAAACAGCGTATTTCCAGTTTCGCAAGCAGGTATCTACCTTGTGTGTATAGGAAACGAATGTTACAAAATTGCGGTAAGATAAAGAACAAATAGTACTAGTTCTACTTTTTTAACCATTTCTCTACTTTTCTATTTCTGTTAAATAAAATGTTTTGCGTACCTTTGTTGTTACGAAAAAAAATACTGTATGAAAACTCCTATCCTTTCTATACTCCTTCTTGTTGGTTGGGTTGCCACTTTTGCACAAACATCAGCCCAATTCGAAATGCAAAAACTCAACTTTTCGTATGGAGCTATTACCAATTTTTATGTAGATAAAGTTGACCCTAGTAAACTAACCGAATGGGCTATCAAAGGCATGCTCGATGAGCTAGACCCTCATTCTAGTTACCTATCAGCAGATGAGGTAAAAGAATCGACAGAAGCACTACAAGGTAGTTTTGATGGCATTGGCGTATCGTTTAATATGGTAGAAGATACCTTAGTAGTAATCCAATCAATAACTGGCGGACCATCCGAAAAACTAGGCATATTGCCTGGCGATAAAATAATCTTGGTTAACGATACCACGATTGCTGGCGTAAAAATGAAAACTAGCGACATTACCAAACGCTTAAAAGGTCCCAAAGGAACACAAGTAAAAGTAACTATTTTGCGAAACAACGAATCAATTCCGTTTACTATCATTCGCGACCGTATTCCAATTTTTAGTGTAGATGCTTTTTATATGGTAGACAATAAAATTGGATATATCAAAGTCAACCGTTTTGCCAGCACCACCCACCAAGAAGTGGTAGATGGCATAAAAAATTTGAAAAAGAAAGGCATGGAGTCGCTTATCATTGATTTACAAGGAAATGGAGGTGGCTATTTGCAAAGTGCGATTGAAATAGTAGATGAACTGCTCCCAAATAAACGTACAGTTGTGTATACTGAAGGAGCCAATCATGCCAAACAAACAATGACAACTCGCCGTAATGGACTTATGGAAAGTGGCAAAGTAGTCGTATTAGTAGATGAATATTCTGCTTCGGCTAGCGAAATTGTAGCAGGAGCTTTGCAAGATTGGGACAGAGGAGTAGTGATTGGCAGACGCACGTTTGGCAAAGGATTGGTACAACGTCCAATACCTATGCCCGATGGTTCGGAAATTAGGCTTACCGTAGCTCGTTACTACACCCCTTCTGGACGCAGCATTCAACGTCCTTACGAAAAAGGAAAAGAAAAATACGAGGAAGATATTCTTGATCGCTATAAACATGGGGAGTTTGTATCGGCTGACAGCATTACATTTGCCGATTCACTTACATACAAAACCCTTGTTACCCAACGTACTGTATATGGTGGAGGTGGCATTATGCCTGATATTTTTGTGCCTGCTGACACAACTAAATATACCACCTTGCACCGTCAACTGATACGCAATCATATCATTACAAAAATAAGTATTGTATATGCTGAAAAAAATAGAGCTCTTTTATCAAAACAATTTAGTACTTTTGAAGCGTTTAAATTGAAATTTGACACACAAGAAGTTCTCTCCCATATAAAACAAGAAACCTTAGCAAAAGAAATCGCGTTTACGGAAGAAGAATGGAACGAAACGAAAGACTTGTTAGCAATACAGGCAAAAGCAATCATTGCACGCAATCTTTGGTCGACAAACGAATATTTTGAAATAATAAACGAAACAAACGATTTTGTAAAAAAAGCCATCGAAGTACTAAAAAGCGAATCGATATATTACAACACCCTGCAATAAGAATAAGAACGTAAACTGATGAAAAACAAGAATTACGCCTCCGATATTAAGACTGTTATCGACGAGTTAACAGGCTTATGCCCAACAGAAAATATGTTTCACCCCAACAAAGAGGGCGAACCATTTCCGTCACGGGCAATAATGAAAGATAGTATCAAATTAACACGTTCTATTTTGTTTCCAGGTTTTTTCGGCAATGCGAGTGTCAACAAAACAACCTTGCCATACCATATTGGTGTAAATGTGGAAAAATTATTTACTATGCTTTGGGAACAAGTATATGCTGGTTTGTGTTTTGATTGTAAAGAAGAAGACATTGACTTGGAAGCTAAACGCGAAAAAGCATTTACGATTACCCTTTCGTTTGTAAAACAATTACCCCGTATAAAAGAAGTGTTGCGTACAGACGTAGAGGCAATGTATAAAATGGATCCAGCTGCTAAAAGTTACGGTGAAATCATTATTTCGTATCCAGGACTTAGGGCTATTACCAATTACCGAATTGCACACGAATTACACAAACTACAAACACCTATCATTCCACGCATAATTACCGAAATGGCTCATGCCGAAACAGGTATTGATATTCACCCTGGGGCACGCATTGGCGAGTCATTTGCCATTGACCACGGCACAGGAGTGGTAATTGGCGAAACATGTATTATTGGAAACAATGTGCGTATTTATCAAGGGGTAACGCTGGGTGCTAAAAGTTTTCCTGTTGATGAAAATAATATCCCAATTAAAGGCATAGACAGACATCCCATTATCAAAGACAATGTGATTATTTATGCCAGTGCCACTATTTTGGGTAGAATCATCATTGGCGAAAATGCTGTAATAGGCGGAAATACATGGATTACCGAAGATGTGCAACCAAACGAAAAAGTATTTATAAAATAAGCCATACCCTTAAAAAAAGTGTAATAGGCTGACCCATTTTATGTTGAGTCAGCCTATTTATTATGTCTACAAGAAATAATCTAGGTTTGTTAATACGGAATTTTGTCTGTTTTCTGTTTCCATGCCTTAAATGGAGCTTTGCCTTCTTGTACCAATAGAGGTACTTGTAGTACTTTTCTGTTTTCTTTGGGCAAGGCAAATTCTTCGTAAATAAAAGCATCATCAAAACCAACCTCCGCAGCATCGTATTTAGTAGCCGACACATACACTTTATCGATACGTGCCCAATAAATGGCAGCCAAACACATAGGGCAAGGTTCGCAACTGGCATACAACTCACAGCCTGATAAATCGAACGTTTTTAAATGAGCACAAGCCTGCCTAATTGCATTTACTTCGGCATGAGCAGTAGGATCGTTGGTCGAAGTAACAGAATTGGCTGCTTGACCTACAATTTTACCCTCTTTTACTACTACGGCACCAAAGGGTCCGCCTTTGCCCTGTTTTACATTCTCTATCGCTAAATCTATAGCAAGTTGCATAAAACTAGTACTTTCCATCTTCATTCTTTATTCGTAAAACCTCTATGTTCAACTATCTCTTACGTGTAAAGATACAAAATACTAGCGAATGATAACACACTTGTGTAATAAAAAATACAGAAGCAGTATAAAATATGGCTCGTTTACCAAAGATATATCGTATTTTTGCATACGAATGGAAACAAATACAGAACTTGAATTAGCGTGGCGATGTGTAGTGCAAACAGGCACTCACTTGTTTTTAACAGGTAAAGCGGGTACAGGAAAAACCACTTTCTTGCATCAACTTAAAACAACCTCGCCCAAACGCATGGTAGTACTTGCTCCTACTGGCATTGCGGCAATAAATGCAGGAGGCGTTACTATCCATTCATTTTTTCAACTACCTTTTGCTCCCTATATTCCTGGTACAGAATTTGCCACAGATACAAAATACCAATTTAACAAAGAAAAAATAAACATCATACGCAGTTTAGATTTATTGGTAATAGATGAGGTGAGCATGGTACGTGCCGATTTGTTGGACAGTGTAGATGCCATATTGAGAAGATACAGACGCACAACCGTACCTTTTGGAGGCGTACAACTGTTACTTATTGGCGATTTGCACCAGCTATCTCCTGTAATAAAAGAAGAAGAAAGAAGATTGCTAGAAGCGTATTACCCCAGTAGCTATTTTTTTAACAGCAAAGCCTTGCAAAAAACAGCTTATCTTACCATCGAACTAAAACAGGTATATCGCCAAAGCGAGAAACATTTTTTGGATTTATTAAACCAAATACGCGACAACAAAGCTACCTCCACGACTCTTGAAGAATTAAACAAACGCTATATTCCAAATTTTGTTCCTCCAGCAGGCGAAGAGTATATTCGCTTAACTACACACAATCACCAAGCACAAACAATCAACGACCAACATTTAGCAAAAATTAGCAGTCCTGCATTTTCGTATAAGGCACAAGTAAATGGAAATTTCCCGCAACATGCTTATCCTGCTGACGAGTTGTTGACTATCAAAGAGGGAGCTCAAATTATGTTTATCAAAAACGATGTAAGCTTTCCAAAACGCTTTTACAACGGAAAAATAGGCAAGGTAACACATATCGATGAGCATGTTATCGAAGTGCAAACAAACGATGACCCCGAACCATTTAGTTTGCAAAAAGCCGTATGGACAAATGCAAAATACGTATTGAACAAAGAAACTAATGAGATTAGCGAAGATATAGAAGGCACTTTTGAGCAATATCCTATTCGCTTGGCTTGGGCAATCACGATTCACAAAAGCCAAGGACTAACATTTGATAAAGCGATTATAGATATTGCTTCCTCGTTTGCTCACGGACAAACATACGTGGCACTTAGTCGTTGTCGCACATTAAATGGAATGGTGCTTAATTCTCCTATTTCGCATCGAGCCATAATAAAAGACGCTGTAATACATGATTTTGTGCAACAATCAGCCACAGATGCTCCAGATGAGAGTAAAATAGCGGTGTTAGAACGAGAGTATTTTTCTTATTTAGTAACAGAAATGGTGCAATTTTCTGACATAACCAAACTTCTTGTGCGTGGTAGTTACTTATTTAAAGAATCGCCACTCATCGGGATGTATCCTTCAATTCATGAACAACTAAAACAATCCATTGAGCACATACAACAAGATATTGAACAAGTAAGTAGTCGTTTTCTTTCTGTTTTCTTTTCGATGTTTCGCAACACACCCGACTATCAAGACAATGCAGCATTACAAGAACGCATACAGTCGGCAGCAAGTTATTTTTTGGTTCAACTCAACACATTGGTAGCACCACTTATTGCTGCGATAAAAGTAGATGTAGATAACAAAGAGACAGAAAAACAAGTAAACGATTTACATGCTCAACTTAGTGAAACTCTACAAATTCATACCGCTTGTTTAAGCAGTTGTAAAAACAATGGGTTTAGCGTTAGTGCCTATCAAAAAGCCAAATTAGAAGCTGCCATTGAACATACATCTACAAAAAAACGTACTGCCAAAGCATCTGAGAAACAGAAAGTATCCATCAATAGTGGAGAAACTGAACATGCACAACTATACGAGCACTTACGAGCTTGGCGACTACAAGAAGCTTCTGAAAGAAAGCTACCTGCCTATGCCATTTTACACCAAAAAGCTCTGTTGGGTATTGTGCAACATTTACCCTTGTCGCCAACAGAATTACTTCAAATTCCTCACCTTGGCAAACGTACTGTTACAAAATTTGGCGATGCGTTAATTGAAATTGTACGCGAATTTGTGCAATCAAAAGAAAACGACAAAACTAACTCATAACCAAACATATACGTAAATTAATTTTTTCGTTCAAAAATTATCTGTGCAATTATTTGTGGCTTTTTTCTGCCGAATAGACGCCAATTAAATCCGCATGCGTAATATACCGCAAATTAACACTATCTTTGCACACCATTTTATATATACTATATGAAGAATTTACATATTGGAGGCTTAGTTATTCCCGTTCCAATTATACAAGGAGGTATGGGCGTTGGTATTTCATTATCAGGCTTAGCCTCAGCAGTAGCTAATCAAGGAGGAGTAGGCGTTATGTCTGCTGCAGGACTAGGATTGTTATACCGACATTTATCATCAGATTATCCCGAAGCATGTATATTAGGATTGCGTGAAGAGATAAAAAAAGCACGAGAAAAAACAAAAGGAATTATTGGTGTAAATATCATGGTCGCCATGACCAATTTTGCTGATATGGTTAAAACATCAATAGCCGAAAAAGTAGATATCATTTTCTCTGGTGCAGGATTACCCCTCGATTTACCTTCATTTTTACAAAAAGATAGCACCACAAAATTAGTTCCCATCGTTTCGTCAGCTAGAGCAGCCAAATTAATTTGCGACAAATGGAAAGCTGCATACAACTATTTGCCAGATGCTGTGGTGGTAGAAGGTCCAAAAGCAGGGGGACATTTAGGCTATAAAGAATCTCAACTTTCTGACGATGCTTACAGATTGGAGACTATTATTCCAGAAGTAGTAGCTACAATTAAAGAAATAGAAACAACACACGACTGCAAAATTCCCGTTATAGCTGCTGGAGGTATTTACACAGGTGCAGACATGTATGACATCATGCAATTAGGTGCTGATGGGGTTCAACTAGGAACACGTTTTGTAACCACGACCGAATGTGATGCTTCAGAAATTTTTAAACAAGCGTATATTGATGCTACCGAAGCGGATGTAGAGATAATAAAAAGTCCAGTGGGAATGCCTGGCAGAGCGATCTTTAGCGATTTTTTACAAAAAGTAAAAGATGGCGAAAAACAACCGAAAAGCTGTCCTTTCCATTGTATCAAAACCTGCCAAATAGAAACAAGCCCTTATTGTATTATGTTGGCTCTGTTTAATGCATACAAGGGCAATATGACCATGGGTTACGCATTTGCTGGCACGAATGCACACTTGGCTACAGCAATTGTTACCGTAAAAGATACCATGGATGCTATCCAAGAAGAATACAAAGCTAGAGAAAAAGAGCTAGTTTAATAAAAAATTGTATTTTTGTAAGCAAATACTACTACCACAACAGTTAACAAAAACAACTAGTGTGGTAAAAGTGGATTCATTTCGTTAAACCTACTATAACGTAAATATGGAAGAACTTACATTAACTACACCTTCATTGCTTTTTTCTGCAGTATCGTTATTGCTGTTGGCATATACCAATCGTTTTTTGTCGTATGCCCAAGTGGTACGAACGCTGAAAGAAAAATACACCAAAGATCATTCAGCCATTACGGGGGCACAAATTAACAACTTACGTAAACGCTTGTACCTCACACGAGCGATGCAAGTGCAAGGCATTGTAAGTTTATTTTTATGCGTTGTTACTATGTTGCTGATATACATACAGTTACAACTCATAGCTGCTTATGTGTTTGGGGTAGCTTTATTTTTACTCATCCTCTCTTTAGGAACTTCGATTTGGGAAATATACATATCCGTTAAAGCTCTCGAAATCTACCTAAGCGACATAACCAACGAATTGGATAACAAGAAGTAATGTTTAAAAAATTAGTCCATAGACTATAATAAGTCATTTTTATTTACTTGTTTTTCAATAAACTATTGCTACTTTTGTGCTTTGTATTTCAATATGTTTCTATCAGCCACATTTCTAATAAAAACACACATGAATCTGCTTAAAAACAACATCGCTACTTTCTTTAAAGGTTTTGCTATGGGTACTGCTAATGTTATACCAGGAGTATCAGGAGGCACAATAGCTCTTATATTGGGTATTTTTGAACGAATTATTGATAGCTTAAAATCTTTCGATGGCGAGGCTATTAAATTATTGATAAAGGGTAAATTTAAAGCATTTGCTACACATACAGACTTGGGTTTTTTATCAGTAGTACTGTTAGGAGTAATTGTCAGTATCTTTACAGTTGCAAAACTGTTAAGCTTCCTTTTTCTTAATTACCCCATTTTTATTTGGTCGTATTTTTTTGGTTTAATCATTGCTTCAATTTGGCTGGTGGGTAAAACTATTTCTAGCTACAATACCTCTGTAATTTTATTTCTTATTCTTGGCACAGCTATTGCCGCCTCAATAACAATATTAAATCCAGCAAGTGAAAATGATTCCTTTTTTTATCTTGTTATTTGTGGTATCGTAGCAGTATGTAGTATGATTTTACCAGGCATATCAGGTAGTTTTGTCTTGGTACTGATGGGAAATTACGAACTTGTTTTACGCTCGATCAATGAATTCAATATTACCAACTTGGTCGCTGTGGCTATTGGTTGTGCAATAGGACTTCCTGCTTTTTCGCATTTGCTTTCTTGGCTATACAAAACCTATAAGAACCAAACCATTGCAATGCTTACTGGCTTCATATTAGGTTCTTTAGCCGTTATTTGGCCATGGAAATACTCTTATGATACCGTTGGAAATCTAGTTGAAGCCAATAAATTTGGAGCATTGGTGAATACAGATGTAAAAATAATAAGCTATGAACGTATTTTACCTCACATAGATGGATTGTTTTTCATCGCTATTATTATCGCTATTCTTGGTTTCCTATCTATCTACTTATTGGAAAAAAAGGCTATAAATATGAAAGAGTAATAGTATTTTCATATTCTTGTATTGTATCTTTTTAACCTATCATCCACCATTAATTAATACATTTTGAGTATTTTTGCAGACATTTACAATACACCAATGGCTTCTTTGTCTGTACATGATATTGAAATAATGGCTCCCGCAGGTTCGTGGGAAAGCTTGTATGCAGCTCTACATGCAGGAGCTGATTCTGTATATTTTGGTATAGAAAACCTTAATATGCGTAGCCATTCGTCAAATAATTTTACCATTAACGATTTACGAGAGATTGTTCGCTTGTGCCACGAGCACAAGGTAAAATCGTACCTTACCATCAATACAATACTCTACGACGAAGATATCGAATTGATGCACCAAATAGTAGATACTGCACAAGAAGAAGGTATTTCAGCTATCATAGCTGCTGATGTAGCTGTGTTAACGTATGCACGTAGCAAAGGAGTGGAAGTACATCTTTCGACTCAACTCAACATCTCAAATGTGGATGCATTGATATTTTATGCTCAATTTGCAGATGTAGTCGTACTTGCACGGGAGCTCACGATGAATCAGGTAGCACATATTTTTAAAACCATTAACGACAGAAATATATGTGGACCAAGTGGGAACCGAATACGTATCGAAATGTTTTGTCATGGAGCTTTGTGTATGGCTGTTTCGGGCAAATGTTACTTGAGTTTACACGAGATGAACAAATCTGCAAATCGTGGATCATGCATGCAAATATGCCGAAGGAGCTACGAAGTTAAAGATAAAGAGCTCGGCATTGAATTAGAAGTTGACAACGAATATATAATGTCGCCCAAAGACCTCAAAACAATTCATTTTGTAAATAAAATGATTGATGCTGGTGTGCGTGTATTCAAAATTGAGGGCAGAGCTCGTAGTGCAGAATATGTAAAAGCCACCGTAAGTAGCTACAAGGAAGCCATACGTGCGTATATAGACAACACGTTTACAGATGATAAAATTGCTGATTGGGACAAACGTTTAAGCAAAGTATTTAATCGGGGATTTTGGGATGGATATTACTTAGGTCAACGACTAGGCGAATGGAGTGCCAACTATGGTTCGCAAGCTACACACCGAAAAGTATATATTGGCAAAGTTACCAATTATTTTAAAAATATTGGAGTTGCCGAAATCTTAGTAGAAACACAATCTATCGAAACAGGGAACGAAATTCTAATAACAGGCGAAACAACAGGAGCCTACGAAAGCATTGCTGATGATATCCGTGTCAATTTAATATCCGTAAATCAAGCAAAAAAAGGAGACCTCTTTTCTATCAAAACAACTGATATCGTACGTAGAAACGATAAAGTTTTTAAAATCGTTCCTGCAAAAAATGTTTCTATAACTCAATAATGTCTTCAGGAGCAAATGTCAATTTTTCCATCCCTTTATCAGTTACCACATAGGTATTTTCTGTGCCTACAGCTCCTACTCCTTTGATAATAAACTTAGGTTCAAGAGCAATCGTCATGTTAGTCTCTAAAAGTTCTTTGTTCCGATCACATAACACAGGCAACTCATTGATAACCAACCCTACACCATGCCCAACAAATTTGGCTTGTTGTTCTATCCCCATATAACAATCTTCTAAATTGTGTTTTTTGACAATTTGTAAGGATTTTTGATACAGCTCTTCGCACACAGCACCTGGTTTGCCTGCTTCTGCCAACACTTGTTGTATCTCAAGAGACACTTTGTGAGCATAGTAAGCTTCTTCGCTTAGTTCTCCAATAGAAAACGTACGTGTTTGGTCAGCGATATACCCATTAAAATTGCCATTGATATCTACCATTATACTCTTCCCTTTTTCGAGCAATACACCACTATGACCAAAAGGCAATGAACTGTGCATACCTTTACCTCCAAGGGCAAAATCGTATGGTGAGGTTGCTGCTGCATTTTCACCTACAAGCACACTTCCCATAAAGGCTTCCATGGAAGAACCAAAAATACGAAACAACCCTAAATTCCCTCTCAAACGGAACAACCGTTCTACCTCAACGGTAAATTCATGGTCTGTCATGCCTGGGCGATACAACAAAGGAATATCTTTATAGGCTATGGATTGCAAACGAGCAGACTCTCTTAATTCTGCAACCTCATAGTCTGTTTTTATGCTTCGTACTTGACGTAAAGCATGTGTTCCATTTATGCATCTTTCGGTATTAAATACGGCTTTATACCGCATCCATTCAGCATAGGAAATTTCATCCCCTTCAAGCAAAATAGATTGAGGGAGTTCCATTTGTAAATCAGCAAAGATATCTGGTATTTGCTCTATTTTTCGTATTGGATACACATTGTTGCCAGTAATATCAGAAGGTCGCCTTACAAAAACCAAAGGTTCGCCTTCTTGACGAAGATACACATACCCAATAATGATTTGTCCAACTGCATACCAACTATTGACATTGGTAGAAATAAGACAAGCTTCTACATCAAGCTCTTTTAATTTACGTTGGATTTTTGACCAGCGTAGGAGTAATTCTTTTTTAAACGAATCTGTATACAGTAACATAATAGTGTTATTTTCCCGTTATTATTTTTTTTATCTCATTCAATTTATTCAATGCTTGCAAGGGCGTTAAATTATTTACATCAACGTTTTTAATCTCATCCCTGATTTGTATCAATACGGGGTCGTCTAACTGGAAAAAACTCATCTGCAAGCCTTCACGTTGATGAGCCACTGTATCAATATGCTTTTGTGGTTGTCCTGTTTTGCGATTATCTTTTTCTAATTGAGCTAAAATTTCGTTAGAGCGTTTTACCACACTCTTTGGCATACCAGCCATTTTTGCTACATGAATACCAAAACTATGTTCTGTACCTCCTGGCACTAATTTACGCATAAAAATAATCTTGTTATCCATTTCTTTTACAGAAACGTTGAAGTTTTTTATTCGCGAAAAAGTCTTTTCCATCTCATTTAATTCGTGATAATGGGTAGCAAATAATGTTTTGGCTTTTGCTTGAGGATACTCGTGCAAGTATTCCACTATAGCCCAAGCAATAGAAATACCATCGTAGGTACTGGTTCCCCTTCCCAGCTCATCGAATAAAATTAAACTTTTGGGCGATACGTTATTTAGAATACTGGATGCTTCGCTCATTTCGACCATAAACGTAGATTCGCCCATTGAGATATTATCGCTAGCACCAACTCTAGTAAAAATTTTATCTACAATACCAATTTCGGCACTCTCGGCAGGGATAAAACAACCTATTTGTGCCATTAATACAATAAGAGCTGTTTGTCTTAATAAAGCTGATTTACCAGCCATATTGGGTCCAGTAATCATCATTATCTGTTGGGTATTGGTATCTAAATACACATCATTGGCAATATAGGACTCCCCAATAGGAAGTTGTTTTTCGATAACGGGATGACGCCCCTGTTTGATTGACAACACGTCCGTTTCAGTAATAACTGGAGGAATATAGGAGTTATTAGCTGCCACATTCGCAAAAGACAACAAGCAATCTAATTCTGCAATTAAGGAAGCATTCAGTTGCAAGGCACTAATATAATCGCACAACGATACAACTAACTCATTGAAAAGTTGTCCTTCTATCTGGGCAATTTTTTCTTCTGCCCCCACAATCTTTTCTTCGTATTCTTTCAACTCTTCAGTTATATAGCGTTCTGCACTGACTAAGGTTTGCTTACGAATCCAGTTTGAGGGAACTTTATCTTTATGCGTATTACGTACTTCAATATAGTAGCCAAATACATTGTTATAACTTATTTTTAGGCTAGGTATATTGGTTGCTTCACTTTCTCTCTGTTGAATTTGTAATAAATAATCTTTACCCGAATAAGCTAAACGTCTATATTCATCCAATTCAGGGTGAATTCCTTGTTTAATTACACCCCCTTTATGTAGTAACATAGGAGCATCCGAAGCAATTGTTTGTTCAATTTTATCGCGCATTCGTGTACACGACTGCAAACGTTCGGCTATAGATACTAATGCCTCATTATCAACAAGTGTACTTGAATTTTTAATTGTTTCAACAGCTGTTAACGCAATTTTAAGCTGCACCAATTCACGAGGATTGATGCGTCCAACGGCTATTTTAGACACCAAACGTTCTAAATCTCCAATTAACGAAAGTTGTTGATACAATACCTGTTGAATATCTTTGTCTTTAAAAAAATAACTGACAATACTCAATCGATGCTCTATGGCTGCTTTATTTTTTAGCGGAAAAGCTAACCATCTTTTCAACATACGAGCACCCATAGGAGTTAAGGTTTTATCTAGCACATCCAATAATGATTTTCCACCATAGTGCATGGCTTGATACAATTCGAGGTTACGAATTGTAAATCTATCTAACCAAACAAAACGTTCTTCCTCTATTCTACGCAAATGAGTAATGTGAGCCGTTTGTAAATGATTGGTAAACTCCAAATAGTGTAAAATAGCTCCCGAAGCAATAATCCCTAAAGGTAAATCAACGACTCCAAAACCTTTTAGATTTTTCGTTTGAAATTGTTTTTGTAATCGTTCGTTTGCTGTGTCTGATACAAATACCCAGTCTTCTAATGTAAATGAAAGAAAATGGGTACCAAAAGATTGTTCAAAAAGACTTGTTTTTCCGCGTTCGTACAAAACTTCTTTTGGAGAAAAACTCGTTAGAAGCTTATCTACATATTCCGAGGATCCTTCTGCCGTTAAAAACTCTCCCGTAGAGATATCTAAAAAGGCAACGCCAACACGTGATTTCTCAAAATGAACAGCAGCTACAAATGTATTTTCTTTAAAATTGAGCGTCGTCTCGTTATACGAAACTCCTGGCGTTACCAATTCAGTAATGCCTCTTTTGACAATCCCTTTGGCAGTTTTTGGATCTTCTAACTGCTCACAAATAGCAACGCGCAAACCAGCTCGTACTAATTTTGGTAAATACGTATCTAAGGCATGGTGCGGAAACCCTGCTAATTCTACATAACTAGCAGCTCCGTTAGCACGACGTGTAAGCGTAATACCTAAAATTTCAGAAGCACGTATAGCGTCATCAGAAAATGTTTCGTAAAAATCGCCAACACGAAACAACAACACAGCATCAGGATGTTTCGCTTTCACCTGATTATATTGTTTCATTAAAGGGGTTTCTACAACTTTTGCCACAAAATCTTACATTTGAAATACAAAACACAAAGATAAAAAATATCAAGGAAGAAATGTTATTTTAGTAAAACAAATTTAATTAAGAACGTATAATCATACTGATAAATCCATTACACTTAGTCCAATCACCAAATATTAACGGTCTTATTATCATTTTCAGTCAAGTTGAATACCTCAAAAAACAGAGAACAACGCATAAAAAAAGTCCGAATCTTCATTCGGACTTTTTTTGTTAAAAGGACATCATTTACTTTCTGATACCTAATTCTTTGATAATGGCACGATAACGTTCAATATCTTTTGCTTTTAGATAGTCAAGCAAACGACGACGTTTTCCTACCAACATTACTAAAGCACGTTCTGTGCTATGATCTTTGTGATTTGACTTCATGTGTTCAGTCAAATGAGCTATACGGGCTGAAAATAATGCTATCTGGCCTTCTGATGAACCAGTATCAGTATTCGACTTTCCGTATTTCTCAAAGATTTCTTGTTTTTGTTCTTTTGTTAATTGCATACAATTTATTCTAAGAGATTATTAAAAAATGTCCGCAAAGATACATAATAGTTTTTTAGTTTTCAACAATATTTCTTAAAAACTTTCAGAATCATTCATTTCCTACTTGTATTTGGGTAAAATTTAGTACTTTTGTGAGGCTTTTTTTAAGGGAAATCAGAACTAATCAGGAAAAAAATGAAATCATTTAAAACCATGAACACCCTATTTGGGTGGATAAGTTTCTTAATTGCATGGGTGGTGTATGCCCTTACTATTGAACCTACAGCTAGCTTTTGGGACTGTGGTGAATTTATAACCTCCGCCTTTAAACTGCAAGTGGGACACCCACCTGGGGCTCCTTTCTTTAATTTAACAGGTAATTTTTTCACGCTATTTGCAAAAGATCCTTCTCAAGTAGCCATCATGGTAAACCTAATGTCAGCAACATTAAGTGCGTTTACTATTTTATTTTTGTTTTGGACAATTACGCATATTGCAAAAAAAATCATTGTTCAAAATGGGTCAGAAATAACACTAAGTCAATCTATTACAATAATCGGAAGCGGATTAATCGGATCTCTAGTCTATGCTTTCTCGGACACATTTTGGTTCTCAGCCACTGAAGCCGAAGTATATGCTTATTCTTCCTTTTTTACAGCTATTGTTTTTTGGCTTATATTAAAATGGGAAGACCAACACGATAAAGCAGGTTCAGATAAATACCTAATTCTTATTGCTTACTTAATGGGCTTATCTATTGGTGTTCACTTACTTAACTTATTAACTATACCAGCTTTAGTTTTGGTATATTATTTCAGAAAAACAGAAAAAGTATCGTTGAAAGGTGGAACATGGGCACTACTTATTTCATTTGCTATACTTGGGTTCATCATGTATGGTTTTATCCCTCAATTTATAGCAAACGCAGGCATTGCCGAATTATTCTTTGTCAATACCTTAGGTTTTAGCTTTAATACAGGAGCTTTTTTCTATTATTTTACTACAATTGCCGTTTTAGTGTGGGCTATCATTGAATTATATAGCAAAAAACCATCTGCCACTCGCATTAAAGTTTCATTCATCGGATCTCTCATTTTATTAGGTATCCCTTTTCTATTAGGCAGTTTGTTACTAGGGCTTGTATTACTCAGTATACTCATTTTTTATTTTATAAAATTGAAAGAAAAAATTAGTATTCGCCTATTGAGCACCATCATTATTTCGTTAACAATGATGCTAATTGGCTATTCAAGTTATGCACTGATTGTTATTCGTTCAGCCGCCAATCCTCCCATGGACCAAAACTCACCCGACAATATTTTTGCGTTACAAAGCTATCTAAATCGCGAACAATATGGTGATCGACCATTATTTTACGGAGCATATTACTCTGCCGAACCTAAGTTAATCGAAGAAGATGGCTACTGTAAACCATCTGTAAAAGAAGGTGCAAAAACATGGGGTCAAGCAGAAAAAACATCCCCTAATGAAAAGGACAGGTATATCGTTACAGGAACCAAATTTGAATTGGAATACGATAGTCAATTTAAAACAATTTTTCCTCGTCTACACAGCTCTAATGAAAGTCATATAAAAGCATATAATAGTTGGATTACTATACAGGGGAAAACCGTAAAATATGATAAATGTGGCAGAATCATTGATGTAGTAGTGCCTACATTTGGTGAAAACCTTCGTTTCTTTTTCTCTTACCAGCTCAATTATATGTATTGGCGTTATTTCTTATGGAATTTTTCTGGACGTCAAAACGATTTACAAGGCAGTGGAGAGGTTACTCGAGGCAATTGGATAACTGGATTTAATTTTATTGATAACTATCTGGTGGGAGACCAAACAAATCTACCACCAGATTTGGCAGAAAATAAAGCTCATAACGCCTATTTCATGCTTCCTTTACTACTAGGAATAATTGGGATAATATATCAACTAATGTGGTCAAACAAAAAAGGGAATCAAGCCTTTTGGGTTATTGGTTGGCTTTTCTTTATGACAGGTATCGCTATTGTCATGTACCTGAACCAAGGTCCATCAGAACCAAGAGAACGCGACTATGCCTATGCTGGATCGTTTTATGCATTCTCAATTTGGATAGGTTTTGGCGTTGCTGGTATAGCCAAATGGCTTGAATCAAAAAAGATAAACCCTACATTAGCAGCCATTATAGCCCTTTTATTAGCTGCTCCTGCTCCTATTATTATGGCTCAACAAAATTGGGATGACCATGACCGTTCAAATAGATATGTAGTACGCGATTTTGCTCAAAACTATTTTAATTCGCTAGCTCCCAATGCTATCATTTTTACGAATGGAGATAACGACACATTCCCTTTATGGTACACTCAAGAAGTAGAAGGAACAGCCGTTTCTCTTGATAAACGGGTATGTAATTTAAGCTATTTAAACACAGATTGGTATATTGACCAAATGAAACGTCCTGCGTATGCATCAGCTCCATTACCTATTTCTTGGGGAAGAGAAACATATGGAGAAGGAAAACGCAACTATGCATATGCGTATAATCTGATGACTGGAACTGTCGACTTAAAAGACGCTCTACATTTCTTAGCTAGCGACGACCCTCGCACCAAGCAAGACCCAAGAACAGGGGACACACGCGACTTTATCCCTGCTACAACTCTATCATTAGCTGTAAATGCAGATAATTTAGTGAAACAAGGAGCCATTAGTGCAGACGAGAAAGGGAGCGTATTGCCTGCTATTGAATTTAAATTGCAAGATAGACAATTACTAACAAAAAGTGAATTAATGATTCTAGAAATGCTAGCACAAAACAATTGGGAACGACCAATTTATTATGCTGTAACAGTTGGGTCAGAAATGCATCTTGGTCTGCGTAAATATTTCCAGTTAGAAGGTTTGGCTTATCGTATAGTACCTCGTACCGACTCTATACCAACGGGTACAGTTCATACAGACATGATGTATGATAATATGATGAATAAGTTTAAATTTGGCAATATTGCCGACCCTTCTGTATATTTAGACGAAAATATTCTGCGTATGTCAAGAGTACAACGTCAAATGTTTTCTTCATTAGTAGGAGCTTTACTAGAAGAAGGAGATTCTATTAGGGCTTTAAAAGCATTGGACTATTGTATGAAAGTAATTCCAGGTACTACAGTGCCTCACGACTTTTCTTCTACCTCATTAGCTGAATATTATTATATGCTTGGAGAAAAAGAGAAAGCAACTGATTTAATTAATACTATTGGTAATCGATCCATTGCCTATTTAGAGTGGATAAGTAAATTGAGTCCACAGAAAAAAGCTTCTGCAGCATATGATGCTCATATTCAACTATCTTCGCTCAGAAATATTGCTTATATCACACAAAATTACGACGAAAAAACGTTTGAAAAATACTATGCAAGCTTAATGCAATATGCAAGTATATTTGATCATTTATTGAGGTAATAGTCATTATGCTAATAGAACAAGTTCCTCAATGTATAAGGCGTTTCTTCCAACCAGTAATATGGAGAGGAAACGCCAAAGAAAAAAAGATTTTTCTTACATTTGATGATGGACCTACTCCGGAAATAACACCTTGGATTTTAGATTTGCTTGATATGTATAATGTAAAAGCTACATTTTTTTGTATTGGCAATAATGTTGAAAAATATCCCGACTTGTTTCTAGAAATTCAACAACGAGGGCATCAAGTAGGCAATCATGCATACACCCACAAACGAGGGATGTTTACCGACACAAAAATATTCTTTGAAGATATTGCACGTGCTCAAAAACTTATCAATAGTGATTTATTTAGACCACCACATGGACATATAACCCCTCGACAGATAAAAAAACTCAAGCACACATTTAAAATTGTTCTTTGGGATGTTATTACACGCGATTACGATGCTACGTTGCCTCCAGAAATAATATTGCAAAATGTAAAAAAATATTCTAGAAACGGTTCTATAATTGTATTTCACGACTCATTGAAGGCTGAAAAAAACTTACGCTATGCACTACCAAAATCATTAGCATTTTGGAAAGAAAAAGGGTATGAATGCTCTCTCATTCATCCTACAATCACTACAAGTAGTGATAAAAACAGATAAATATCACTACATATAGTTTTTTTATGGTACAATACTCCCATTCTTCCGTTGTATTTTTGCACCATAAAAATATGAAACACAAGCACTCAACCTCTATACACGGATTCCTAGCATTCCTATTTATTGCTTACTGGGTAAGTTCTACCTTGCTTTCGCATACGCATATTGTTAATAATACCATTATTACACATTCACATCCATTCTCTTCCAAGTCCCACTCACATACCCAGGCAGATTGGATATGGAATATTCACCATCAAATAGGGCAAATAATTGTACTCTCCATTAGTTCTCTCGTATGTTTTAGTATACTTACGTTTCTACTACTTTACAGGAATTACTCAATACACATACATTCTCATAAGTTAGAACATAGGCACCGAAGACCTCCTCCTCTTTTTTTATAATGATATTGACCTAGATATCCCAAACACATAATTACAATATCAATGTGTCAATGAAACGGCTAGATCAAATACATACCGTACAACCTAATTTAAGCTCAACACACAAACAGTAAACAGTGAATACCTGTTGTTTTATAATCAAAACAGGTAACAAAATTTTTTGTATAAATATTCATAGATATGAAAAAAATAATTCTATTTAGCTTTTTTATCTTTTCTTTTTGTGCTATTTTATCAGCACAAATTCCAGCATCCAAAGTAACCGATGCACATATTGTAGGGGACGTTACAGATGCTCACTCTGGCGATCATTTACCCTATGTTAACGTAGTAATTAAAGGAACTACCATTGGTATAATGACTGACGCTTCGGGTCATTATTTTCTAAAAAATCTACCTATCGGAACCTTTACCATCATATATTCCATGGTTGGATACCAAACCGTTGAAAGAACAATAACAATAGAACCCAACAAAACACTTGAGTTAAAAATTAAACTGGAAGAAACATCCATTATGATGGATAATATTGTAGTAACAGGGAATAAATATGAAACAAAGAAAAAAGAAACATCGTCTATTGTAAATGTCGTTACCCCACTTATTTTCACAAGTACTTCGGCAAATAGTATAGGCGAAGCCTTAGATTATCAAACTGGGTTACGTACTGAAATGACATGTGGTAATTGTGGCGTTCCGCAATTGCGTATTAATGGATTAGAAGGTCATTATTCCCAATTATTATTAGACAGTCGCCCATTATTTAGCTCGTTGGCTTCGGTATACGGACTAGAACAAATGCCAACTGGAATGATAGATAGAGTAGAAGTTATTAGAGGTGGAGCTTCTGCATTATATGGGTCAAATGCAATCGGAGGTGTAGTAAATATCATTACCAAAGAACCTACACGCAATTTTGTTGAGCTATCCAATAATACTGCACTCATGGGTAATACTGCAATAGATGCCAATACTACGTTCAATGCCTCAATTATCGGTAACAATTCCAACGTAGGCGTATTTTTATTTGGAGTATTACGCGACAGACAGGCATACGATAGAGACAATGATGGGTTTTCTGAAATACCCGCATTGCAAGGTTCTGTAGTAGGCTTTCGCTCGTACTTTAAAACTAGTAATTATTCAAAAATTACTACCGAATACCACCATTCAACTGAATACAGAAGAGGAGGCGACTTGCTCGATTTACCAGCCCATGAAGCCAATTTAGCAGAGCAACTTCAACATAACATAGATGCAGGTAGCGTTAAATTTGATTTGTATACCAAAGATAACAAACACTTTATTTCTACCTATAGTGCATTTCAACATATTGTGCGTAATAGTTATTTTGGAACAGGTCAAGACCTTGACGCCTATGGAAAATCAAAGGATATTAATTCTGTAACAGGAGCCCAATACCGCTATTCGATGGATAATCTATTGTTTATGCCAGCAGATTTTAGTATGGGAATTGAATATACATATAATCAACTTCAAGACCAAATGTTAGGACACGGAATTGATGTAAACCAAAATGTTAGCATCTTTGGTGGATACCTTCAAAATGAGTGGAAGAATAATCAACTAAGCCTATTGGCAGGTGCTCGTGTAGAAAAACACAATTTAATGAACAATCCAGTGGTATCGCCCCGTGTAAGTTTACGCTACAACCCAACACACAACATTGTACTAAGAACTGGATACGCTAGCGGATACCGTGCTCCACAAATATACAACGAAGATTTACACGTAGCGGCTGTGGGTGGAGAAGTGTCTATTATCTCACAAGACGCAAACCTTCGTCCTGAATATTCGCATAGTTTCTCTGTATCAGCAGATGCATACCATCGTTTTGGTTTTTGGGAAACCAACTTAACGGTAGATGGCTTCTATACAAAACTGAATGATGTATTTGCACTAGAAGAAAATGGTTTTGACAGCAAAGGAAACTTATTATTGTTGCGGGTTAATGAATCGGGAGCAACCGTAACGGGAGTAAATATCGAAGGAGTGTTAGGATATAAAAACTTACTATCACTACAACTAGGCTATACCTTACAAAGTAGCTTATATGATGAACCAGTAACCTGGTCAACCAATACTGCTATCGAAGCCACAAGACGCATGCAACGCACACCAGACCATTATGGATACGCTGTTATGAATTATAACGCAACTAAAAACTTTACAGCATCAGTATCTGGTAAATATACAGGAAGTATGCTAGTACCACATTTTGCAGGTTACATAGCCGAAGATACTGAAACAATTTCATCTCCATTTTGGGATATGGGGGTTAAACTAGCATACAAAATACCTTTTTACAAATACTATGCACTTGAAGTAAACGGAGGTGTAAAAAATATACTGGATAGCTTTCAGCCTGACTTAGATAAAGGTATGGATAAAGATGCTGGATATATTTACGGACCTACATTGCCTCGAACATTTTTCGTAGGACTAAGTCTAAAACTATAAAAAAAGAAGATGAAGTAGTGAGCCTTTTCTTTTGTGGGACAACTTTTCGTTGTCCCATTTTTTACAAAAAAAAGAGATAACAAATAAACGCTATCTCTTTAAAAATCTTATTTCTGCAAGAAGTTAATTGCCCATTTCAGACACAAACTTTATGCGTATCAATCGAATTTCTTCTTCTGTATAATCGCTTCCCAATTCGGCAAGAGCTGTTTCCACTTCGTCTGTTTGAGACTCTCTAAAATACTCGTATATATCCGAGATATGATCTTCCTCCATTACCTCGTTGATAAAATAATCGATATTGATTTTAGTACCCGAATAAATGATGGCTTCAATCTCATCCAACAACTCAGGAAACTCTAACCCCTTGGATATAGCGATATCATCTAATGCAATTTTTCTGTCAATAGCTTGAATGATAAAGACTTTTAGTTTAGATTTATTAGCCACTGTACGCACCCGTAAATCAACAGGGCGTTCAATTTCATTTTCTTGCACATGTGTTTTAATCAAACGCAAAAAATCTTCTCCATAGCGTTTGGCTTTACCTGCACCTACTCCAGGTATATTCTGCAACTCTTCCATAGTAACTGGATACGTTGTAGCCATTGCCTCCAACGAAGGGTCTTGGAAAATGACAAAAGGCGGAACTTCCAATCTCTTCGACATCTTCTTTCGTAAGTCTTTGAGCATAGAAAACAATACCTCATCAGCAGCTCCAGTGCCTCCACCCGACCTTCTTATGGTTGCATCATCATCATCTTCTTCCTCAAAATCATTATCTTTTGTTATCTTAAAGCTTGTAGGTTTTTCTAAAAAAGCACGACCACTTTTGGTAACCTTCAACAATCCATAATTTTCTATCTCTTTGTCGATATAGCCAGATAACATACCTTGTCGTATAACAGCATGCCAAACAGTCGGCTTTTCGCTTTCGCCTGTACCATATACTTCCAAATCTTGGTGTTTATAATCAATCACTTCCGCGGTTTCTTTCCCAACGATTACATCTACAATATGCTCAGCCTTAAATTTTTCTTTCACTGAAAGGATCGTTTCCAAAACTGTACATAATAAATCCTGTGCTTCCATTTGCTTCTTAGGGTTCAAACAATTATCACAACTACCACAATTGTCTTGTGTGAATTCTTCTCCGAAATAATGTAACAATAATGTCCTTCTACATACAGACGACTCAGCATAAGCTGCCGTTTCTAACAAGAGTTGTTTGCCAATTTCTTGTTCTGATATAGGTTTTCCTTGCATAAATTTTTCTAATTTCTGCAAGTCTTTATTTGAGTAAAACGTAATGCATTGACCTTCACCTCCATCTCTACCAGCTCTACCTGTTTCTTGGTAATAACCTTCGAGGCTTTTGGGTATATCGTAATGTATTACAAAACGAACATCGGGCTTATCAATACCCATTCCAAATGCAATTGTTGCCACAATTACATCAACTTTTTCCATCAAAAAACTATCTTGATTGGCTGTACGAACAGCAGATTCCATTCCCGCATGGTATGGCAAGGCATTTATTCCATTTAAACAGAGAGTTTCAGCTAATTCTTCTACTTTCTTACGACTTAAACAATAAATAATACCCGACTTACCATGTTGCGATTTGATATATTTAATAATTTCTTTATCAATATGCTGATTCTTTGTGCGTACCTCATAATACAAATTTTCTCTATTAAAAGACGATTTAAAAACAGTAGCATTTACCATTCCTAAATTTTTTTGTATATCATGTTGCACTTTGGGTGTAGCCGTTGCAGTAAGAGCTACCACTGGAGCTGAACCTATTTCATTAATTAACGGACGAATTCTGCGGTATTCTGGTCTAAAATCGTGCCCCCATTCCGAAATACAATGAGCCTCATCAACTGCATAAAAAGAAATTTTTACTTTTTTCAGAAATAAAATATTTTCTTCTTTGGTAAGAGATTCAGGGGCTACATACAACAATTTCGTTTTGCCAGAAATAACATCATTTTTCACATCTTCGATAGCTGCTTTCGATAGTGATGAATTTAAAAAATGAGCCACGCCATCTTCTTCGCTAAATGCTTTCATTGCATCTACTTGATTTTTCATCAAAGCGATAAGTGGAGAAATAACGATAGCTGTTCCTTCCATCATAAGCGACGGTAACTGGTAACACAAAGACTTACCTCCCCCAGTAGGCATCAATACAAATGTATCATTACCTGCTAACAGATTTTTAATAATGGCTTCTTGATTCCCTTTAAAAGAATCGAATCCAAAATTCTTTTTTAATTCTTGTGTAAGTACAGACGATGTTGACATTACAATAATGTAAGATTAAAACTAGTTGCTCTTGTTTGTATAATAAAACAAATGTAATAACTTGTTTTTAATAATCAAATGAAAGCGAGAAAAATTTTGAATAAATTACACTGGTGTCATTCTTCCTTTCTCCACTTTCTCTTTGGCTATTGCCAAAGGAATGCGTAATTGATGTTCATTTGATGAAGGTATATCATACATATAATCTACCATAATCATCTCAGCGATAGAGCGTAAACCTCTAGCACCCAGCTTATATTCAATAGATTTATCTACAATATAATCAAGAACATCTTTGTCAAACTCTAATACAACATCATCCATGGCAAACAATTTTTTATATTGCTTGATAATAGAATTCTTTGGTTCGGTTAATATTAATCTCAATGCTTCTCTATCTAATGGATTGAGATACGTTAAAATAGGTAATCTTCCAATTATTTCGGGTATCAATCCAAAAGCTTTTAAGTCTTGTGGTGAAATATATTGAAGTAAATTATCTTTATCTATTTGATGCGTTATTTTTGCAGCCGCATATCCCACTATTTGAGTATTTAATCGTGCTGCAATTTTTTTCTCAATACCATCAAATGCTCCCCCACAAATAAATAAAATATTTTGAGTATTTACGGCAATCATTTTTTGGTCAGGATGTTTTCGTCCTCCTTGAGGAGGTACGTTTACAATAGAACCTTCAAGGAGCTTTAGTAATCCTTGTTGTACGCCCTCACCACTCACATCGCGAGTAATAGAAGGATTGTCTCCTTTGCGAGCAATTTTATCTATTTCGTCAATAAATACGATACCTTTTTCAGCAGCTTTCACATCATAGTCAGCTACTTGCAATAGGCGAGTTAAGATACTTTCGATATCTTCACCAACATACCCTGCTTCGGTTAAAACAGTTGCATCTACAATAGTAAAAGGGACATGCAGTTTTTTAGCAATAGTGCGTGCTAACAAGGTTTTTCCTGTGCCTGTAGCTCCAACTAAAATGATGTTCGATTTTTCAATCTCTACATCATCATGTGTGTTTTTTTGTAACAATCGTTTATAGTGATTGTAAACGGCTACACATAGATTCTTTTTTGCATCATCTTGTCCAATTACATACTGATCAACAAATGCCTTTAATTCTTGTGGTTTAGGCAAGGTTTGTTTATCGAGTTGATACTTATCCGTTTGTTTAGAAAAAGTCTCTTTGGCAATGGTAGCAGCTTGTTCGGCACAATCGTTGCATATATTTCCTGTTTGTCCTTGCATCAGTAGAGGCACTTCCTGACGTCCTCGTCCACAAAAACTACATTTATCGTCTTTCTTTGACATAACTTTATACCTACTTGCTCTTATTTTTGTTTTACCAACACCTCGTCAATCATACCATAGGCTTTTGCTTCTTCTGCCGTCATCCAATAGTCACGGTCAGAGTCCTGTTCGATACGTTCATATGTATTGCCCGAATGTTCGGCAATAATGGTGTATAATTCTTTTTTGAGTTTTTGAATTTCACGGGCAGTAATTTCAATATCCGAAGCTTGACCTTGAGCTCCACCCATTGGTTGGTGAATCATAATACGGGAGTGCTTTAATGCTGAACGTTTGCCTGCAGTACCAGCGGTAAGTAGTACAGCACCCATAGAAGCTGCCATGCCTGTACAAATGGTAGCTACATTGCTAGAAATAAACTGCATGGTATCGTATATACCTAAGCCTGCATACACAGAACCTCCAGGTGTATTAAGATAAATAGAAATATCTTTCCCTGGATCGGCAGAATCAAGATACAACAATTGAGCCTGAATTACATTGGCAGTATAATCGTCCACTTGTGTTCCTAAAAAGATAATTCTGTCCATCATCAAACGTGAAAAAACATCCATTTGTGCGACATTGAGTTGTCTTTCTTCAATAATAGTTGGCGATATATAGCTACTTGTAATATCCACATATTTATCCAAAGCCAATCCGTTCATTCCGAGATGCTTTGTTGCATATTTTTTAAATTCTGTATTCATATTGTTTTCCAAATTATATGGTACATAAAAAAACTTTCTTTTAAATCAGGGAAACAAAGGTATAATTTTTTTTTGTTTTAAAACAAACAAATTACACTCCCAAATTTAAAAGAAAGTTTTTTTAGTATTTTTTATATCCTATATGCTTAATTTTCAAACAGTTTGTTAAAATCTTCGAATGATATTTCTTTTGAAACAATTGTTACTTTTGTTTTTAGGGCATCAATTGTTTTTTGTTCTACGGCACGTTCGGTAATATTTTTTGCAGCATCTTTGTTTTTAAGCATATCTTTTACATAGCCATCAAGTACATCATCAGGCACATTCATCATGCCATATTGAGCAAATTGAGCTTTAGCTGCTTGTTTGGCTACTGCTTCTACGTCTTCTTTTTCTAATTTCAATTCGTTTTCTTTCGCCACTTTATCCTTTGCTAATTGCCATTTCAAATCTTCTATCATTTTAGGATATTCTTGTTCAATAGCGTCTTCGGTCAGGTTTTCGTTGCTCACTTTCAACCATCTTTTTAAGAATACATCAGGAAAAGCTAAGCCTTCAAGTTGTTTAACCACCAACTCCTTCATGTCAATAGACAGTTTAAACTCACTATCAACAGCAAATTGAGCTTTTAAGCTTTCTTTAATTTTATCAATAAATTCAGCCTCAGAAGATACCACATCTTTTCCAAGAGCTGCATCAAATAAATCTTGATTCATTTCAGCCTCGACATAGCGTGTAATATCTTTGATGGTAAACAAGAAATCAGCTTTGCAATCGGCAGCAATTTCTTTACTAACTTGCAATAAAGAGGCTATTTCTGTTTCGCTTTCAAATGCTTTAGCTGGATTAAACCTAAATTGCGACTCAAGAGCTAATCCAATAACTTTAGCTTGCTCTTTTTTGTCTTTCATATACGCAGGACTTAATAGAGCATTTTCTACTTTAATACCATTTTCGTTGATATCGCCATTAGGCAATAACTCAACTAATTCGCCTTTTACTACATCTTTTTCTTCTACCTTATCCGCTGGAGCGTGTTTTCCAAAACGTCCTTTGTAAGCATCTACTTGTTTGGCAACCATTTCGTCACTTACAGCAATATTGTATAATGTTACCTTATTTTTGGTTGTTAAATTAAGGTTGATTTCAGGAGCCAGAGCAATATCAAAAGAAAAATCGAAATCCTCTTGTGTGTCAAAATTTGGCACAGGGGCGTTTTCCGATGGAAGAGGCTCTCCCAAAACAGGTATATTATTCTTTTGGATATGATCGTATAGCGATTCTGAAACAAGTTTATTAATTTCTTCTGCCAAAATAGCTTTTCCGTACATCTTTTTGATTAATCCAAGAGGCACAGTTCCTGGTCTAAACCCAGGCATATTTGCTTTTTTACGATAATCTTTTAATGATTTTTCTACTTTTTCAGTATAATCCGCTTTTTTTACTTGAATTGAAAGTACGGCATTTACTTGGTCGATGTTGGTTTGTGAAACATTCATTGTACTACGAAATTAATTTATTATTCAGCAAAATACTTTTTGTTATAGGCAAAAAAAACCGTTGTGTTTGCTAAGACAACGGTTCTTTTTTGTTGTGCGGCTGAAGGGACTCGAACCCCCACGCCTCTCGGCACCAGATCCTAAGTCTGGCGCGGCTACCAATTACGCCACAGCCGCAAAAGCGATGCAAAAGTATAAAAATATTTTCAAAACAAAAACAAATTCACTGATTTTCTTTATTTTGAGTGCATTTTACTTAAAAAAATAGCCTCTTTTATTATTTCCCCATCTAATAGCTACAGCAAGGAAACAAAAAAATTGAACAATGAAACGACTGTTTTGTAATAAATTTGTAACATTCAGCACTTAATAAGGATAAAAATACGGATTTATGGGTTCATTTTTTTGAATAGTTTAGTAAACACCTTACTTTCGCAGTATGATTTTTTCATAGTATTTGATTTTAAGGTTAACAAGTAGGTAGTCAGGCGAGACTACCTTTTGTTTTTTTAGGATGTTTTGTTTACATATTCATTTATTTTGTAATAAGATTGTAAAATCTTACTGTATTTATGTTAAATAACATGTAAAAATACGTGTAAATGATTCTGGTTTGATAGTATACCTATTACATTTGTATCAGAATTTCGCCGATAATACTATACAAATTATAATTTGTTAGATTAAGCAAAAAACTAAAAATGAATATCATGAAAACAATACTACATAAATTACTAATTGCAAGTTGGCTTATTATTTCGCCTACAATTGCGTTTGGTAGTTTTACTACCTTACCTACTATACCTGAACATCCAAGTATAATTGGGTTTCACATTCCAAACAACCCTTCTGCAGCATCGGGATTACGCAATCTTTCTCTTGAACCCAAACAACAACTAGACAGTATTGTTGTAGCGGGAAAAGAAAAAATTGTATACCTATATAATGACAATGGATTACATATCATGCTTACACAATATAAATGGAATGGAGTGTCTTGGCGACCAGAAATACAAGTAGATTTGCTGTATAATGAATCGAATAAAGTAGCTACATCTATCAATTATACGTGGAATATTGTGTTGGGAGAATGGACTCCTCAATGGAAAACAGTATATACATATAACGTATATGGACAAACACTTACAGAACAATACATCACATATGACCGTAACACAAAAAAATGGGAAAACATTAAAAGATATGCTTATACCTATACCAATGCAGGTGTTATAACAAAAAGCACTCATGCTAATTGGAACACAATAACAAATACCTGGATAGTAGACTGGACAACGGATTATGTGTACGATATAAAAAAACAACGTATTGCAGATGTGTCGTACAGCGAAGGATATGTACCCGCTTCTAAAACAGAGTACACATACAATGCAAATGGAGCTTTAGTCCGCAAAAATGATTTTTATTCAAATAACACCACCAATAGATGGGAACCATCGGCAAAAGAGGAATACCTACTGGATAATCAACTACGACCAGTTGTAAAAACATATAGTTTTTGGAACAGCATATTGCAAGTATGGGAAAACCTATATAAAAGCAATGTTGAATTTGATAACAATGGAAATAGCTTATCAATCATTAATTATAAATGGAATGTTGAGCATTTGCGTTGGGATATTACTGATAAACAAGAAGCTCAGGTAAATGCCAGTGGGGATATTACGGCATTACGTTATTTTGATTGGAATACAGCAACCAACAATTGGATAGATAGAAGTACGCATGAATGGAATTACAATGAAAATGTAACCTTAACCATGTTAGTGTTACCCAATTACTATACCAATTTTACGAATAGCAAACACCAAGTAACGTCGTTAGTATCATCCTATAATAACAATGGAGACGAGGAAACTGAGATTCAAACGTATTATTATTCGTCTGGCAACAACACAACACACATCATGGAAAACGATACAGACGCATTCGTAAAAGTCTATTACAATCCAACTAATGAGTATATAGAAGTGGTGAGTGATGCTGAAAACAATATACGATTCTACTTATACGATAGCAAAGGATCTATGATTACTCAAACGACTTTACAAGAAGGTTCAGGGAAAATATCTATATCTCAATTATCACCGGGAACGTATCTATACACCTTACTGAACAACAACGAACCATTACGTGGTAAATTGATAAAACAGTAAAAACACTGTAATTTATACAAGAAAAACAGGCATACTAGCATGCTTGTTTTTCTTTTTGTCAAAAGACCAAATTAATTTCAATTTTTATTGTACAGATAATGTAAAACGAATATCTTTGTCAGCCTTTCTTTATGCTCTCAGAGAAATACATTGTGCATTCTCTCTAGCGTTTCCAAAGACCCTTTTTTGTCAAAAAAAATGGTAAAATAAACACTCTTTATTAATCGTTGGATAATGAATACTCAATTTAATTTTCGATTGGTTGTACGAGTTATTGGAGCATTATTGTTGGTAGAATCTATAATTTTACTTCTAGTAAGCCTTGTTCCCATCTTCTATAATGAAGGAGATGCTTTTTATTTCATTGTATCTGCCATTATTAGTTTTATTATTGGGATTATATTATTTGGGTTAGGACATCATCATGCTGACAAAATAGGCAAGAGAGAAGGATCCATTATTGTAACTTTCACATGGATATTTTTTTCCTTAATTGGATTACTCCCTTATTGGTTAAGCAACTCCATTCCTTCATTTACAAACGCTTTTTTTGAAACAATTTCGGGTTTTACAACTACAGGAGCTTCCATTTTAAATAATATTGAAGAATTATCTCATGGGATGTTATTTTGGCGAAGTTTAACTCACTGGATTGGTGGTATTGGCATTATCGTTATTTCGTTGGCAATCATGCCTGTATTTAGTACAAGTGGCACACAATTATTTGCGGCAGAAACTTCTGGACCAACAAAAGACAAGATACATCCCAAAATACATGGAACAGCAAAGCGTTTAGTTTTAATTTATGTAATACTTACATTTTTAGAAACGATACTGTTGCGTTTTGGAGGTATGGGCTGGTTTGATGCAATCTGCCATTCGTTCGCAACTATTGCTACAGGGGGATTCTCCACAAAACAATCAAGCATAGCCTACTGGGACTCCGCCTATATCCAGTACATTATTATTCTTTTTATGATATTATCAGGCATTAACTTCAGTTTATATTACTTTGGTTTTAAAAAACGATTTGATAAAATTCTAAAAATGAAGAATTACGTTACTTTTTACTTGTATTAATAAGCTTTACCCTTATTATTACGTTTTCATTATTTACTTTCTCCACAGATACAACATGGCAAGTTATTGAACAAGCATTTAGAGATGCATTGTTTACGGTATCAAGTTTAATGACTACTACAGGTTTTGGCACCGCAGATTATGTTTTATGGGCTCCTTTTACATGGATTATTTTACTCATTGTAATGCTTACAGGAGCTTCGGCTGGTTCGACAAGTGGTGGTATTAAAATGATACGCATTGTGATTACCATAAAAGCTTGTTTCTACGAGTTTAAAAGAATACTACATCCTCAAGCAATTGTGCCTGTTCGGTATAATAATTTGCTAGTAAGTGAAAGTATCCTGAATAAAGTATTAGGATTTTTATTTTTATACCTTATAGTGGCACTAGCGGGTTCACTTATATTAGCTGCTACAGGCATGAATTTTGAAGAATCTATTGGTGGTATGGTTTCTTGCTTGGGAGGAGTTGGACCAGGGTTAGGCTCTGTTGGACCATATGGTAATTACGCCGCTATTTCAGATAGCAGTAAATGGATATTATCGGTAGCAATGCTGGCTGGGAGACTTGAACTATTTACCTTTTTCTTAATTTTCACCCCTACCTTTTGGAAAAAATAGGTCTACATCACGTCAAATTGTAACAGCTTTGTAAAATCTCTATAAAAATCTGTTAATTTATAGACAAAGAGTAAGCTCGTATTGCCAGAAACTACAAAATCATAGTATTTTTGCTTATGAATTTTTCATAGTATTTGATTTTTAAGGTTAGCAAGTAGGCAGTCAGGCGAGACTGCCTTTTGTGTTTTTATACCATCAATAATCAAACCCGGTAGAAGAAAAAGGAATTTCCACAAACTGCCCTTTACGAAATACAGTAATCTCGTTGATCCCATTATTTTGTAGTACTCCTACGGCATATTCAAAACCCGAAGTTAGCTCTGTAAGTAAATGAGTATCGGCACTGAGCATCATTCTCACCCCTTTTTGTTTCATATACCGCAATGCCTGTTCGCAGGGGTATAGTTCTGTAGTACGTTGTTTGTATAGTCCTCGTGTATTAATTTCGATAATAACATCTCGTTCAGACGCCACATCAATCATGTCGAACAAAGCCTGTTGATACCATTTTTCTTGTTGAATACCACTGTCTTGAAACCCATTCTTAATCAAGTCGGCATGTGCTAAAATAGTTGGTGTATCCTCGAGCATTAGTTCACAATTGAGCGAAAAATAGGCTTTTACCAAGCGTTTTATATCGTTGCCATAAATTTCTTTTAGTCCTTTATCAAAATCTAAGGCTTTGCCAGCTACGCTAAAAGGTTTTCCATCAGCAAAATAACCAACAAAATGGATAGCTCCAATGATATAATCTAAGGGATAATTTGTAAACAGATGCGGACCTGTTATTTGTGGAATATAATCAGCCTCTACTGCACAATAAATATCTATTTGGGACGTATATACTTCTTTAAGTCGCTGTATTTCATTAATATACGATGTTAGTTGATCTTGTTTTATCGCCCAATTTGTACTATATGGCATAGGAGCATGACCAGAAAATCCATAGGCAGGCATGTTTAGCTCAATAGCTTGCAACACATACGCCTCTGGCTGTGCTATCCCATCGCAATAAGAAGTGTGTGAATGAAAATTGACCCAAGCCATACTAAAACTATTAGCTACAAAGATACGGTAATTTTCACTTTACAAAAAATGAACACATATCAAAATAAAAAATATATTCTTAATGAGAGCATTGATGGTTGTGATCGTGGCTACAATTCACTCCACCATCCACAATATTGCCTTGTAAATACTCTACCAAAACAGCATTGGCATCTCCCTTGCAATTACGCACCACTTGTATACCATTGCTTGATAACACCTGCACAGCACCATCGCCAATACCACCGGCTAGCATTACTGTAACGCCTTTTTGGTGAAGAACACTGGCAATGTCCGATTTGCATCCACAGCCTTTGGGGGAAGGAACATTTTCTTCAGCAATAATATTGTTGTTCTCAATAGTAAATACTTTGTAGCCTTCGCAATGACCAAAATGAGCATCAATTTGATTAGTTGATTTTACAGGAACGGCAATTTTCATACGATTATAGTTTTAAAATTAGTAATTTAATTCTTTTTGCCAGCCACAATAAAAGTCATCCAACTGACTCGAAAGTGTTTGTTGGAGTATTTCAATAGAGCTGGCTCCCGTACAATGTCCAGTAAAAAACTGGGTGGAGGGATATGTTTGTGTTAATGTAAGAGCAATATCGGTTATTTCTTTTGGTGTTTCGTAAGCATACGTTCCATCGGCATCTAACAGATGAAATCCTCCTAACACAGTATGTATGGGCAACGATGTTTGATTTTGTACTGTATGCAACATATTCAGCAAACCATTGTGGGCACATCCTGTACACACAAGCAACGAAGTTGACCCAAAACACACCACTATCTCGTGCGAGAAATCGTCCTGTACAAATTCATTATCATCAAAGGCTTGAGTATATAAAAAACGATTCCCTTGTGGCAATGGGTAGTTCTGTTGTATCTGTGCAATTACTTTTATATCCGCCTCAATGTGAGCAGTTTGTTGAATTGGCATAAAACGATTCAGCTCCTCTTCGGTAAAAGTATATGCTATACTAATAGAGCGTGTGGAATGACGTTTAGAAAAATATTGTTGCGTAAAGAGCTTGTCAGAAAAGATTATCTTTGCTTTCGCGTTCTTTTTCAGGAAAAACGGAAGACCACCAACATGATCGACATGTCCATGAGAAAGAAACAGATAATCAATTTGAGCGATATCAATGCCCATTTGTTCGGCATTGCGAATAAACTTATCAGAGGCACCAACATCGACTAAACATTTGTGTGTAGGCGTTTCTACATACACACAGATGCCATGCTCCGTAAGAAAGTTATCCTGTTGGCTATGGTTATCCACTATTATTTTTACAAACAGACTCATTCTTGCCCAATTTTTTCTAATTCGTCGTCGCCATAACATGGACAATTATCGCAATGCAAATGATTTTCTTTGCCTTGTATGAGTTTGTAGCATTTTTTACATCTATACCATTGCGAATTAAAAGAAACATTCCCTCCCTCAATCAAAATCATCTTACCCTCTACCATAGCTTGTGCCATAGTTTGACGAGCTTTTTCGTAAATACGCGTTAATGTAGGTCTAGAAACCCCCATTCTTTCTGCCGCTTGTTCTTGGGTGAGTCCTTCGTAATCCAACAAACGAATAGATTCGTATTCATCGTACAACAACACCACAGAAGACAATGATTTAGTGGGGATACCAAAGGGTTTAAACCCCTTCATTTTTGGCGGGGTCAATAAGGTTCTATGTTGTTGTGGTCGTGGCATACTTAATACTGATTGGTTGAAAGCAATACCAATGTACAAGCTTCTTCTACTTCAATTCCTTTGGCTATTAATCGTGCTTGAAATTCGGAATTTTCGGTACCTGGATTAAACAATACGCGTTTTGGTTGAAGTTTTTCAATAAATTCGTAATAACTTGGTTGGTTTTGTGGACCAACATACAAGCTTACTGTATCTATGCCTTGATAAGGTAGCTGCTCGGTATCGAACTCAATACCAGCTACGTTTCCTTTTTTTAGTCCTAAGGCTTTTACCTCATGACCATGTGCTACTAAAGCTGTAATGGCTTTGTATGCGTATCTATCAGGATTTTCTGATGCTCCAATTACGAGTGTTTTTTTCATATTACTATTTGTAGTTTTGTTACACAATTGTTTTAATTGAACTACAAATATAATGAACATTTGTTCATTATAAAAATAAAATAGTAAAATTTAACGATTTTTTGTAGTACAACAAAAATTTACCCTTTATACACTAATTAAATTTACTTTTCCATATTTAATTAGTGTATAAAGGACTATACGATAGAAAAGAACCTACATTTTCTCTTTCTGCGCATTACGTATCATAAAATGCAGGCGGTTAAAGATATTGGCTTCACCCATGCTACTGTCGAAATCGAGTTGCAATAATTGTAGTTTAGGATACAATTCGCGGGTACGTTTTTCGATACCTTTGGAAATGATGTGATTGGCAATGCATCCAAAAGGTTGCAAACTAATAACATGGTTGATACCGTGCTCTGCAAAATGAGCAAATTCGGCAGGAATACGCCATCCTTCACCAAATTGGGTATTCAAATTGATAATTTTCGAAGCCTTTAAGGCATCGTGATGAGGATTAGTTAATGGGATATGGTATGGATAATCAACCATACAACGTTCCATTTTATGCAAAATACTAAACACGTATCTTTCAGCCCAATTCATTATGAATTGCTTGTTGTTTTTATGCTCAATATTTCCTACGATACGAGCTTTTTTGCTAGCAAAGGTTTCGGTAAAGAATGCACTTAATGGAGGCAATACTGGTTCTATCCCTTGACTAATAAGCCAATGTGTAATATTTTTATGACCAAAGTTATTGTATTTAACATAAATCTCACCTACAATACCCATGCGTGGAATATCCCTAAAAGAGTTGCTATCTGAAAATTCTTTTACTGCTTGTACCAATAACTCATTCAACACCCTAGTTTGATGTTTCTCCACTGCCTCTACGGCTAATGAAATGTATTTGTTTTTAAGGCGTTCAGCTGCTCCTTGCACGCGTTCTCTGGGGGCAGTTGAATAGTATAATTGCGATAAGCAATCGGCATACCCCATGGTTGCAATAATCAACTTGAGCACTTTGTGCCATTTAACTTCAAAACCAGGTTGCTCGTTGAGCACCCCCGTACCTCCAACGCCAACAGATATAACGGGAATATCATCATATCCAGCTGATAACATGGCTTTTTTCATTAGCGAAATATAGTTGGTTGCCCTACACTGACCACCTGTTTGTGATATCCCCAAGGCAATTTCTTCCCTTTTGTATTTGCCACTAGCCAAAGCCTTCATGCAATCGCCCACAACCAAGGTAGCAGGATAACAAATTTCGTTGTTGGAATATTTTAATCCATACGCAACCGACTCCATATCGCTTGGCGGTAGG
>JAAYPI010000112.1 GCA_012519885.1 Bacteroidales bacterium | reverse complement strand
TTTTGAATTTCATGTGATGTTCTAAATCCATCAAAAAAATGGACAAAAGGAACACGTGTTTTTATTGCTGCCAAATGAGCTACTCCAGCCAAATCCATAACCTCTTGAACAGATCCAGTTGCAAGCAAAGCACATCCTGTTTGACGAACAGCCATAACATCTTGATGGTCTCCAAAAATTGATAAAGCATGTGATGCTAGTGCACGAGCAGACACGTGATATACTCCTGGCAATAATTCACCAGCAACTTTATACATATTAGGAATCATCAACAATAACCCTTGTGATGCCGTAAATGTAGTGGTTAAAGCCCCTGCTTGTAATGCCCCGTGCATAGCTGCTGCTGCTCCAGCTTCTGATTGCATTTCTTGTACTTGTACAGGTTCTCCAAAAATATTTTTGCGTCCATTTGCTGCCCACTCATCTACATATTCTGCCATAGTTGAGGATGGCGTGATTGGGTAAATAGCAGCTACTTCACTAAACATATATGCTATATGCGAAGCTGCTTGATTACCATCACATGTGAGAAATTTTTTTTGTTTCGCCATTTTCGTAATGATTAATTATTAATTAAGTTGTGTATTTTTTTATTCAGACTGACAAAGATATAAAATTATCCATTCATTGATGCAAGAAATTCTTCATTATCTCGTGTTTTTTCCATTCTATCTTTCAAAAATTCCATTGCCTCTACCGAATTCATATCGGATAAATGTCTACGCAATATCCACATTCGTTGCAAAATATCTGTTCCCAACAACAAGTCATCCCTCCTAGTACTTGATGCCATTATATCTACTGCAGGAAATATTCTTTTATTTGATAAACGCCTATCTAACTGTAACTCCATGTTACCTGTGCCTTTAAATTCCTCAAAAATTACATCATCCATTTTAGAACCTGTTTCAGTTAAAGCAGTAGCAATAATGGTTAAACTTCCTCCATTTTCAATATTTCGAGCTGCACCAAAAAAACGTTTGGGCTTATGCAAAGCATTTGCATCTACACCTCCTGATAATACTTTACCAGATGCTGGTGCTGTAGTATTATACGCTCGAGCCAAACGGGTAATCGAATCTAACAAAATAACAACATCATGACCACACTCAACAAGTCTTTTAGCTTTCTCATGCACAATACTCGCCACTTTAACATGCTTTTCAGCAGACTCATCAAAGGTAGATGATACAACCTCTGCTTTTACACTTCTAGCCATATCTGTTACTTCTTCTGGACGCTCGTCGATGAGCAAAATAATCATATACACTTCTGGATTATGCTCTAAAATAGCATTCGCTATTTCTTTTAAAAGTACAGTTTTACCAGTTTTAGGTTGTGCTACAATTAAGCCTCGTTGTCCTTTCCCAATAGGACAGAATAAATCAATTATTCGAGTAGATAAGGTAGAATTACGTCCATTAAGTATAAATTTTTCTTCTGGAAACAAGGGTGTAAGATGTTCAAAAGGTACTCTATCTCTTACAAATGCAGGGTCCCTACCATTTATTTTTTCAACTTTCACAAGAGGAAAGTATTTTTCTCCTTCCTTAGGAGGACGAATATATCCGTCTACAAAATCTCCAGTTTTTAAACCAAACAATCGAATCTGTGATTGCGACACATATACATCATCAGGAGAAGGCATGTAATTATATTCAGCTGAACGCAAAAAACCATAATTCTCTACCATTTCCAATACGCCTGTACCTTTCAATATATTATCAAATTCATACAGCTTTTCAGAATTTTCATTCGAGTGATTAGGTTTAGTAATAACTCTTTGTTCTTTTTTTATTACAACATTTGGTTGTGTCGTAACGGGCAGATCAACCCCAGTGTTTTCTTCTTGCTTTTCGTCAACAACAACTGTATTTACAGTACTTATAGAAGATATAACAGAGACTTTTTCTTCTGCCTGTTGATTATCTATTTGAATAGTTTCTACTGTTTTTTTCAGCAAAGTAGGAGGAGTTGGTTTTTTAGTGATTACCTTTTTTTTAGGTACTTCTACTATTTGTTGTTTTAATGCATCTTCTTTATGTACATCTGGTATAAGTTCAACTACTGAAACTGGCGTTTCTATACTTTTATCATCTGCTTTTTCATTACTCTTACCTACAGGCTTTGTAGCTCGTGCCCTTTTTTCTTTTCGAGCAACTACTGTTGTAGGTTTTGTTACTGTTTTTTGTGCCACTTTCTCAGCTTCTTTATCAAGTATCGCATATACTAAAGCTTGTTGTTCTAAGCTAGATATTTTAGGCACAGATAACTCTTTGGCTATCCTTTGAAGTTCTGAAAGAGTTTTTTTCTCTAATTCATTTTTTGTTGACATGTAAAAAGGAGTGTTTTGTAACGTAACTAAATACTTTTGTCTATAAACAAAAGTCTGTGTATAAAAATGTGTAGGATTGTTTTAAGTGCAAAAAAAGAGAACTCATTTCACACCGTTTGATGCAACAAAGATACTATTATTTTAGTATATAAACAATATATTAACAAAAAAAAGAGAGGTCAAATTTTTAATTCTTCCTCTCTTCTCTTAATTAATTATATGATATTATCTTAATCCCACAACCTTAGCTGCGCCATTAGCCAAACGTACTACATACACACCATTTGGCAAATTTCCATTTTGTTCTGTTACATTCACTCCAGTAAGGTTAAAGACTGAGAAATCTTGGTCACTTACAAAAATAGTACCACTTACAGCCACAACAGAAGCATCAAATTCTGCATCACGTATACCTGTTACCACAGGAACCAAAACTTTTGTTCCATCAAATTTAATAGTAACAGTAGAAGTTTGTGTCAAAATAATTTCTTCGTGATTACCTTCTCCAGAGGCTGTTCCCTGTTGATTCCATGGCGACGGAGCATTCCATGTTCCATCAGTAACTTTATACGTATGTGTACCTACAGGCACGTTGGTATATGTTTTTTCCCAAATACTACCTACTTTTGTCATTTTGTTTGCAGCAGCACTTGCATCCCATGCAACACCACATAATTCGAGATTACCAGCAACGTAATAATCACCCCCAGGCTCCACTGAACCACCATCTGTTAAAAATGTGTAATCAGCAATAGCAGAAGACTCATCCCCTTTAATAGCTATTGCTTTAATTCGAGTATTATTGGTCGTAATAGTAATTTGACCAGTGTATTGAGTAGAAGAAGACGTAGGATTAGTTCCATTAGTCGTATAATAAATCGTACTTCCAGTAGAAGCAGTTATAGTAACTTTTCCGTTTACTCCCACATAACCTCCTTGAGGAGAAACTGTAATAGTAGGAGCAGTACTTCCTCCTTTGGTATAATAAGCCCAACCTGTTCCACTACACTCAAGAGTAAATCCACTTGGAGTACCACTCCAACTACCAACACGACAAATCAATTCGCCAGTAGTACCTACTCCATGCGATTCGTAATACCCACTGGTATTAGTTACTCGCACATCAGAGTTACTATTTAAACCGACTTTTTTTCTAGCGGCAATCATTTTTTTGATATCAGCTTTTACGGCTACCCAATCTCTCCAAAACACACAAGGAATCCCAGGTGCTGCTAACATAATAGCATTGGCTTTGGCTTTATCTCCTTTGTATTCCCATCCAGCACCATCTGGATGAGGAGATGACGTATCATGGTTATCTACAAATGTAACAGCATATTGACGCATACCAGGATTATGTACCAATCCCGCAGGACGTAAGATACTCCCATCCTTCCAACCTAATTTACTGTAATCAGATCCTCCACCCCCAGTCAAAAATAGCCTTCTTAAATCCAAAGTCAAACGCTAAGGCCGTTTTACCAGTTGCTTCTACCCAACCTTTTAAATCATCATAATTAGGACTATAATACTCACCTACAGACAAATAATCTTCTGCTGCTTGTGTATATTCTTTAATATAAGCAGGATTGAAACCCTTTACCAGATCCCAACGAAAACCATCATACCCAATTACATTTTTCATCCATTTTAAATATGCTTTTACGGCATCTCTCACTTCGGTAAGATTATGAGCTAAATCGCGAGCCGCCTCATATCTTCCCCAATAGTCTCTTGATTTATCAAAATTCCAATCATTATGATTACTTAATTTACCAGAACATTCTGATCGTCCTGAAGCTTCGTCATCTTTCGTAATATGTGAAGCTTTTAAAGTAAAAACACCATATTTACCAAAATTATCTGTTGGAAAACCATCACACCAACCATTACCTGCACGATGATTTACCACAATATCAGCTAATACTTTAGCTCCACCTGCTTTTAAATCTGTAATTAAGGCTTCTAACTCAGCACGTGAACCCCACGAACTATTCTGAGTAGACCATTGGTAAGGGTGATATCCTACATTAGACACTCCGCCACCTTCGGCAACCGCTGACGGTGGTAACCATACTAAAGTAAATGACTCAGCTATTTCAGACGCTTGAGGTTTTAGAACACTCCATTTAGTAGATGTATGTGAATTCCACATAAATCCCTGAAGCATAACATCATGAGAAGCCAAAGGAACCTGAGCGTATGCCTGAGAAAACATGCCAAAAAGAGACAAAAAGACATACGGTAAAAGTGATTTCGTTTTTTTTATTGTATAAAATATTAAGGTTTAATTAACTTTTAGACTAAAAATTTAGCTAAAAAAATGAATTATCCCATATCTTCTCCACATTTTGATGAGATTTAACACTCTTGGAATAAACAATATTAGCACTTCTATGTAATTTTCTTTTTCTACATGATAACGTTGTGAGACTTTATATATCTGTCTACCTTATAAAACATCTATCAAATGTATTGTTCAGATAATTCTAAAGCTTCATGAATTGTGGAACAAACTCTTTCTTCTGGTAATATACTAAAAAAATTGGCTTTCATTAATGCTCCTCGTACATGTTTATTCACACCAGACAAAATGATTACTATTTTTTCCCTATGCGATTGTTCACATAAATTTTGTAAATGATGAATGCCCGTAGAATCAATAAAAGAAACTTTACGCATACGAATTATACGAACTTTGGGTTTTTCTCCCACTGTTTCCATTACTTCATCAAATTTGGTAGCTATACCAAAAAAATAAGGTCCATCAATTTCATAAACATCAACCTCTTTGGGAATATATAATGGGTCGTCTTGAAGAAGAATATCAGAATTCTCAGCAGGATCAATTTTATGTTGAAAAACTCGTATTATAGTCGCTTCGTTGGTTCTTTTAAGGAATAATACTACTGCTAATAATAATCCTATTTCAATCGCTATAGTTAAATCAAAAATTACCGTTAGTAAAAAAGTTGTCATTAAAACCACAAAATCTGATTTTGGATTTTTTGATAAAGATATAAACGATCTCCATCCACTCATATGATATGCCACAATAATTAAGACAGCAGCTAAACATGCCATTGGAATATATCCAACAAATTTTCCTAAAAATAAAAGAACTAACAATAAAACAATAGCATGTATAATTCCCGCAATAGGGGTTTTAGCACCATTATTGATGTTAGTCATCGTTCTAGCAATAGCTCCTGTAGCAGGTATACCTCCAAAAAAAGGAACTACAATATTCGCCATCCCTTGTGCAATCAACTCCGTATTAGAATTATGTTTATCACGTATAACTCCATCTGCAACCATTGCAGAAAGTAACGATTCAATAGCCCCTAACATAGCTATCGTAAAAGCTGCTGGGAATAACGTTTGTATCAATCCCCATAACGTTTGATTCTCTGCTAATGCAATTGATGGCAAATGAGGCATTGGAATACCTTCTGGTAAAATATAGATATCTTGGATTGTTTTAATTCCGTCTACTCCTGCAAATGATGTTAATTTTAAGAAATAAACAAGGATAGTAGCTAATATGATTGCAACCAAAGAACCAGGTATCTTTTTTGAAAATAAAGGCATAACAAGAATAATGAACAAACTAATTAATGCAATTATAAAAGACCACCAATGTATTGCTGTAAAATGGGAAAAATAAGAAATCCATTTATGAATAAAATCAGCAGGTAAATTAGATATTCCTAAACCAAAAAAATCATTAATCTGAGTAGAAAAAATTGTAAGTGCAATACCACCAGTAAAACCAACAATAACAGGATAAGGTACAAACTTAATCATAGAACCTAATTTAAAAACCCCCATCAATACCAACATTACACCAGCCATAATGGTAGCTACCAATAATCCCGTAAGACCATGTTGTTGAATTATACCATAAATAATTACAATAAATGCTCCCGTTGGACCTCCAATCTGCACTTTTGAACCTCCAAAAAATGATATAATAAACCCAGCAATAACTGCAGTAATAAGTCCCTCAGTAGGACCTACTCCTGATGCAATAGCAAATGCAATAGCCAGTGGTATAGCAACAATACCCACTATTACACCAGCCATAGTGTCAGACAAAAACTTTTCCTTAGAATAAAGACGTAAAGAAGAAAATAATTTTGGATAAAAGATTTCTTTAAAAAAAGTTATTAATCTTACAGTTTCAGTTTTTTTAGTCATAAATGTATAAAACGTTAAAATCAGACAAATTATAGAGTAAAGAATAGACCTAATAAATTCTAAAACGACAAAGGAGGCGATGTATGACACATCACCTCCTTTTGAAAAACGGCGGCTATCTACTCTCCCACACAAGTGCAGTACCATCGACGCTATTGGGCTTAACTTCTCTGTTCGGAATGGGAAGAGGTGGAAC
>JAAYPI010000014.1 GCA_012519885.1 Bacteroidales bacterium | reverse complement strand
ACGAATACTAATAATTAAATATATTGAAGCTTCATGATTATTGAATAAAATACCTCAAGAAATGAACAACCAATATAGAAATTTACTATTTTTGTTGTTCATTTATCTATTTACTATGAACGTAGAAAATTTAGTCAGAAAAAATATCTTAGCATTAAAACCGTATTCCTGTGCACGTGATGAATTTCAAGGAGAAGCATCTGTATATTTAGATGCCAACGAAAATCCAATGAATGCACCGTACAATAGGTATCCAGACCCCTTGCAATGGAAGTTAAAAGAAAAGATTGCAAAACTAAAATCGGTTAATCCATCACAAATAATGCTGGGCAATGGTAGTGACGAACCCATTGATTTAGTTATTCGTATTTTTTGCGAACCCTTAGTCGATAATATTGTAGCTATCGATCCTACGTATGGTATGTACAAAGTGTGTGCTGATGTTAATAATGTGGAATACCGTAAAGTGCTATTGAATGATGATTATTCGTTGGATGCAACAAGGGTAATGAATACTGTTGATAAGCATACTAAAATTATCTTTCTTTGTTCACCAAATAATCCGACGGGTAATCTGTTGAATCGCAATGAGATGAAACACATCATACAAAACTTTGATGGAATCGTGGTAATTGATGAAGCTTATGTTGATTTTTCTCCAGAACAGTCATGGCTAGTTGAGATAAATACGTATCAAAATATCATTGTGTTACAAACATTCTCAAAAGCGTGGGGCTTGGCTTCTGTGCGGTGTGGAATGGCTTTTGCTTCTGAAAAAATTATCTCTTTTTTCAATAAAGTTAAGTATCCCTACAATATCAATATATTAACTCAACAATTTGTTGAAGAGCAACTTGAAAATACAGACCGAAAAGAAGAATGGGTAACTATGCTGTTAGGACAACGTACTTATCTAGTGGAACAATTAAACAAACTTCCTCTCATACAAACAATATACCAAACCGATGCCAATTTTGTGTTGGTAAAAGTAGAAGATGCTAATGCCATTTATCGTTATTTAGTTGATTTAGGTATCATTGTTCGAAATAGAAACACGGTTGCATTGTGTTTAGGATGTTTGCGAATAACAATTGGAACACAACAAGAAAATGACACACTATTACAAGCTTTAAAAGCATATACATACTAATTCTATAACGAATGGATAATCTGAAAAAAGCCCTTTTTATCGATAGAGATGGTACTATCATTGCAGAGCCTCCTGTTACATTTCAAGTAGATAATCTACAACAATTGGAGTTTTTGCCATCAGTAATTCGTAATTTGTATCTTATACGCAAACATACTGATTTTGAGTTTGTTATGGTAACCAATCAGGATGGGCTTGGAACAGAGGTTTATCCTCAAGAAAATTTTGATTCGGTACAAGCAAAAATGTTGCAAGTATTACAAAATGAGGGAGTTGTATTCGACGATATTTTGATTGATACTTCTTTTCCTGAGCAAAATTTGCCTACACGAAAACCCCAAACTGGATTGTTAACATCCTACATTTCTGGAGGTTACGATTTACAACATTCTTTTGTAATTGGAGATAGAATTACAGATGTAGAATTGGCAAAAAATATTGGTTGTAAAGCAATTTTTTTGCAAAACATAGAAAATGCAACAAGCATATTGGAGGAGTATAAACTAGCAGATTATTGTGCTTTAATATCAACGGATTGGGACGAAATTGCTGCATATTTAGTTGCAAAAGAACGCACCGCTACTGTGCAACGAACCACCAAAGAAACAGATATTTTAGTGTATGTTAATTTAGATGGCAAAGGTAAAACTTCTATTCATACTGGTTTAGGTTTTTTCGATCATATGTTAGACCAAATTGGTAAACATTCGGGAATGGATCTTACCATACACGTAAAAGGAGATTTGCAAGTTGATGAGCATCATACCATAGAAGATACTGCTTTAGCTTTGGGAGAAGCCCTTTTAGTAGCTTTAGGAAACAAAAGAGGTGTAGAGCGTTATGGCTATTGTTTGCCTATGGACGAATGCTTATGTCAAGTTGCTTTGGATTTTGGTGGACGACCCTGGTTGGTATGGGATGCTACTTTTACAAGAGAGAAAGTAGGAGATATGCCAACAGAAATGTTTATGCACTTTTTTAAATCATTGAGCGATACTGCTAAAATGAATTTGAATATAAAAGCTGAAGGAGCCAACGAACATCATAAAATTGAAGGAATATTTAAAGCCCTTGCTCGTGCTATTAAAATGGCTATTAAAAGGGATGTTTTTAATGGAGAATTGCCTAGTACGAAAGGTGTTTTATAATTATTTTTTATAATACTTCAAAAATGAATACATTACGTTTCCTCGCTATCATCCCAGCACGTTATGCATCAACACGTTTTCCTGGCAAGCCTATGGCTATACTTGATGGAAAAACCATGATTCAACACGTATACGAACGAGCTTCTTCAGAAATACAAGATGTGTATGTGGCTACTGATGATGAGCGTATTGCATTGGAGGTGGCACGTTTTGGAGGTAAATATGTAATGACAAGTCCGTTACACACAAGCGGTACAGATAGGTGTTACGAGGCTTTTACAAAAATTAGGGGTGATTTTGATGTTGTTATTAATGTGCAAGGAGATGAGCCTTTTATTCATCCTGAACAAATAAGTTTACTTAAAACTTGTTTTGATGACTCCAAAACCGAAATAGCCACCTTAGTTAAACCGTATTCGTACGATGATATTGTAGATAATTTAGCAACACCTAATACTCCAAAAGTGGTTATTACGAAAGATAATTACGCGTTGTATTTTAGTCGTTCAATTATTCCGTATAAAAGAGGAACAGATAGACATATTTGGTTACAAACTCACACCTATTATAAACACATAGGCATGTACGCTTATAAACATACTGTTTTAAAGGAAATTACGCAATTAGAGCCATCATCACTCGAAAAAGCAGAGTCGCTAGAGCAACTACGTTGGTTGGAGAACGGGTATCGTATTAAAGTGGCAATAACTGAACACGAAACAATAGGAATTGATACGCCTGATGATCTGGCACAAGCTCTTACATTTTTGAAAAATCAAAAAAAAATAGACTAATTACTTGTAAAGCAGAAATATACAAGGACGCTTGTGTAAATCAGGAATACCTTTTTTCCATTCAGCGTTTGTTTTTGTTTTGATATATTCGCTTTCTAATGTGATGTCCGTAGCAATGCATAATTTCGTGTTTGGCATACAATGTTGTACAATGTCTGCAACTAATTTCATATTGCGATAAGGAGTTTCGATAAAAATCTGTGTTTGTTGCTCGTTGTACACTTTTTTCTCTAATTTTTTAAGCATTGCAATACGCTCATCATCTTGAATGGGAAGATAGCCATTAAATGCAAAATTCTGTCCATTAAATCCTGATGCCATGAGCGATAAAATAATAGAAGAAGGTCCAACTAAGGGAACTACTTGTATATTTTTTTCTTGAGCCATACGTACCACATCTGCACCTGGGTCGGCAATTGCAGGACAACCAGCCTCTGATAATACCCCCATATCGAATCCTGCTACTAAGGGCTTCAAAAATGTGCTAAGCTCTTCAGCAGTAGTGTGTTTGTTCAATACGTAAAATTGAATGCTATCAATATCAATGGTTTTATCCACTTTCTTTAAAAATCGTCGGGCTGTTCGAATATCCTCTACTATATAGTGTTTTAGTTGCGAGCAAATTTCATTGTTTGTAGAGGGTAGTACAGCATTGATTTCTGATTCGCCAAGGGTTGTTGGTAATAGGTATAATTTTGCAGACATATAGTTGGTATTTTCTGCAAAATTACTAAAAAAATTGTACTTTTGTGTACTTAATAATGAACTATGCAACTTCCTGTAGATTTTATTCATGGTATGAAAGGCTTGCTAGGCGAGTCTGACTATTCATTATTTTTTGAGGCTTTACAACAGGAACCTCCCGTTTCAATCCGATTAAATACCAAATTTACATCTGCACAAGTAAACAAATACCAATCAGTAAGTTGGTGTAAAAATGGATATTATTTACCTTCACGACCTTTATTTACAGCCGATCCATTGTTTCATGCAGGAGCTTATTATGTACAAGAGGCAAGTTCTATGTTCATTGAACAAATTATTAAACAACACGTACAACACGATGTAATAGCCTTGGATTTGTGTGCTGCTCCAGGAGGGAAAAGTACGCATTTAGCTTCTTTACTCTCAGCAAATAGTTTGTTGGTAAGCAACGAGTTTATCCGTTCAAGAGCCAATATTTTAGCAGAAAATTGTATGAAGTGGGGTAATGGCAACATGATAATTTCCTCCAATTCTTCTGATGAAATTGCTCAATTAGAAAGTTTTTTTGATTTTATTTTGGTAGATGCCCCTTGCTCTGGCGAAGGTATGTTTCGCAAAGATGTAAATGCCATCAATGAGTGGTCGTTGCTAAATGTAGAAATGTGTGTAACTCGGCAACGACATATTTTAAAACAAGCGTGGCAAGCATTAGCAGAAGATGGTTTTTTGGTTTACAGCACCTGTACCTTTAATGAAAAAGAAAACGAAGAAAATATAAAATGGTTGATACACGAATTGGGTGCTGAATATATACCGATTGCCATCGATAACTTTCCTGAAATAACAAATACAGATGTTGGTTATCGTTTTTATCCACACAAAACAAAAGGAGAAGGCTTGTTTATGGCATTAGTTCAAAAAAAAAGTGCTTGTAATAAACAAAATATAAAACTAAAAATAGACAAGAATAAACAAAATACTGCTGATATTGAGGCTCTTAATTTATACATAAACGATTCGTCAGATTGGATAATACAGCAAAATAACCAACAGTACAGAGCAATATTAGCCTCCAAACAACAAGAAATTAAATGGATTGAAAAACACTTATATGTATTGTTTTCAGGAATTCAACTGGCTGAAAAAAAAGGCAATGACTTTGTTCCTCACGAGCACTTAGCCCTTTCTAAACAACTTAATACTAATTCTTTTCAAGTAGTAGATGTTGATTGGATAACAGCCATTCAATTTCTTAAACGAGAAGCCTTGTTTTTACCCGACGCATCAAAAGGTTATGTGTTGTTGCAATACAATAATGTACCATTAGGATGGGTCAAAAATATAGGCAACAGGTGTAATAATATGTATCCAAGTTCGTGGAAAGTACGTATGGATATTTCACATTTTACAAACATTCAAATCATATAAACCATAATGGAAGTCATATTTTTAGGAACAGGCACATCTACTGGTGTTCCATATATTAATTGTCCTTGCGATGTATGTCAATCTACTGATAGTAAAGATAAGCGATTACGATCCTCTGTTTTAGTTTCAGTCGATACGAAAGAAATATTGATAGATTGTGGACCTGATTTTCGTCAACAAGCCATTGTTAATGATATTTCCACAATATCAGCTGTTCTGCTTACACACGAGCATTTTGACCACGTTACTGGCATAGATGATTTACGAGCCTATGGCGAAGTAGAAATTTATGCAGAAGAGCGAGTGTGTCAATCATTAAAACGAACCATACCGTATTGTTTTGGCGAAATTAAATACCCAGGAGTTCCTCTTATTTCGTTACACGAAATTGATGAAATGCCTTTTGATTTACACAATACGGAGATTGTTCCTATACGTATTTGGCATCATAAATTACCTATTTTAGGTTTTAGAATAGGTGCTTTTGCTTATTTAACCGACATTAGTGGGATCGATGACAAAGAATACGAAAAACTCCAAAATTTGGATGTATTAGTAGTAGATGCACTACGCCTTAAACCACATTTTTCTCACTTTACCTTAGAACAAGCCATCAGTTTTGCAGAAAAAACAAATGCTAAAGAAGTGTATTTTACACACATTAGCCATCAGTTGGGCAAACATGATGAGATTCAAAGTTTACTTCCTCACAATATGATGTTGGCATACGATGGGTTGAAAATCACTATATGACACAAAAAAGAATATAAATTACTTGTACAGAATAAAATTATATAGTATCTTTGCCACTCAAATTCTGAAAGGTAGAAAAGAAATGCAGCTAAAGCATTCACCTCACGAAGGTATTTTATAATTAATTTATAACTATGTACGCTATTGTAGAAATTGCGGGACAACAATTTAAAGTTGAAAAAGACAGAACGTTGTTTGTTCATCGCTTAAACGAAGAAAGAGGTGCAACTGTAGAATTTGACAAAGTTCTATTGATTGATGCTGATGGAAAAGTAAAAGTTGGTGCTCCAACTATAAAAGGAGCAAAAGTATTGGCAGAAGTTATTTCTCATGTAAAAGGAGAAAAAGTAATCATTTTCAAAAAGAAAAGAAGAAAAGGTTATAGAGTAAGAAACGGTCATCGCCAATGTTTTACAGAGATTATGATTAAAGAACTAGTTGCTTAACAAATAAAAATTTACAGAAATGGCACATAAGAAAGGAGTCGGTAGTTCAAAGAATGGACGTGAATCGGAAAGTAAACGACTTGGAGTGAAAATATTTGGAGGTCAATATGCTAAGGCAGGTAGTATCATTATCAGACAACGTGGTACAGTTCATCACCCAGGTGAGAATGTAGGTATCGGTAAAGATCATACATTATTTGCTTTAATCGAAGGTACTGTTGTTTTTAGAAGAAAAAAAGACAATCGCTCTTTTGTTTCTGTTCAAGCAATCGAACAAAACTAAGTTTAGAAAACTATATTTATAAAAACCCTCCTGGATTCTTCTTGAAGAAAAGGGTGGGTTTTTTTTATTTACTTTTATAATAGCACAACTTATGCTCACTACCAAGTTTATTACAGAAAATGCCACAGAAGTTATTGCTCGTTTGGCAAAAAAACATTTTGATGCATCGTTAATAGTATCTGAAGTAATTTCTTTAGATACATTACGTAAAACAACACAAACAAAATTAGACGAAGTATTAGCCGAAATGAATGCTATCTCCAAAGCAATTGGAGATTTGTACAAACAAGGCAAAAAACAGGAGGCGGATGAGGCTAAAGAAAAGACCGTTGTGTTAAAAGAAAAAAGCAAAGAGTTAAGTGATATTTTGGATAGTGCTGAACAAAAGTTACATACACTATTATTACAAATACCTAATTTGCCTCATGCATCTGTACCTGAAGGAAAAGGAGCTGACGATAATACTATTGAGCGTAGTGGTGGCACAATTCCTTCTTTACCAGCAAATGCTTTGCCTCATTGGGAATTAGCAAAAAAATACGATCTGATTGATTTTGAGTTAGGAGTTAAAATATCAGGAGCAGGTTTCCCTGTTTATAAAGGAAAAGGGGCACAATTGCAACGTGCTTTGATAAATTTCTTTTTATCTAATGCCTCTCAAGCAGGTTATCTCGAAATACAACCTCCGTATGTGGTGAATGCAGCATCGGGTTATGGAACTGGTCAATTACCTGATAAGGATGGGCAAATGTATCATGCAACGATTGATGATTTGTATTTAATTCCAACTGCAGAAGTGCCAGTAACCAATATTTATCGCGATGTGATTTTGCAAGAAAAGGAATTGCCAATAAAAAATACGGCATATTCAGCTTGCTTTAGAAGAGAAGCAGGGTCTTATGGAAAAGATGTGCGTGGATTAAATCGCTTACACCAATTTGATAAGGTTGAAATAGTGCAAATTCAACATCCAGATAAATCCTATGAAACATTGGATGAAATGGTTAATTATGTACAAACATTGGTCGAAAAACTTGAATTGCCTTGGCGTATATTACGCCTTTGTGGTGGAGATATGAGTTTTACTTCGGCATTAACTTTCGACTTTGAGGTATTTTCGGCTGCTCAAAACCGTTGGTTAGAAGTAAGTTCTGTATCCAACTTTGAAAGTTTTCAAGCAAATAGATTAAAATGTAGGTACAAAGGAGATGATAAAAAAACTAGTTTATGTCATACACTTAATGGTAGTGCACTTGCGTTGCCTCGTATCGTAGCTGCATTGTTAGAAAATAACCAAACTGAAGAGGGTATTGTTATTCCAAAAGCCTTAGTTCCATTTACTGGTTTTACACTTATTTCGTAACAAATACTCATTTCTTACTGTATATTTAAAATAGGAGGCTTTTTGTTTCCTATTTTTTTTGTTCAGACATTTAATGGCAAATTTACGATGAAAATATAAAAAATGTAGTTATCTTCGAAGTCTATAAGTAAAAAATGTATGTAAAGAATATATAAGTAACTAGCAAAAAACATGGAAACTCTCAAACCATTACGATCGGTTTCTATTTTAAATAGAAAGAAAAACGACCCAAGTAACTATATTTTTACAGGAAATTCGAGTGCTAAAAATATTGATATTCAGTTATTTACTTATAATGAGGAAGAATGTGTAGAAAATAAAATTATGTTACTAGATAGTATTCCGACGTTTGAAAAAAATAAAAAAAATTACTGGTTAAATATACATGGATTAAATAATCCAGAAAATATTGCGTCTATTTGTGAACAACAAGGGATTCATAACCTAGTTATTCAGGATATTTTAGATGTAAATCAACGACCAAAATTTCAGGAATTTGAACATTTTTCTTTTTTAACATTAAAATCAATAGTTCCTTCGGAGAAAAATATCATAACTGAGCAAATTAGCTTTGTATTTGGTACCAACTTTCTATTGTCTTTTCAAGAGAGAAAAGCGGACTTTTTTGAGCATCTTCGATATAGACTCAGAGAAAGTAAAGGTAAATTACGAGAACGAGGTGCAGATTATTTGCTTTATGCTATGCTAGAATCAACTCTCGATAACTACTTCAAAACTATTAATAAGCTAGATGAGGAAGTGGAAAAATTAAATTTTTCGGATACCACAAAAGAACCATCCCCCAATGCTCTTGCTATAATTGAAGGACATAAAAAATTTGTTCATTATATAAAAAAATCTATATTACCTATAAAAGAATTTACACAAATTGTTGAACGTGGTGATTGTAACTATATAGAACAAAGGCACGTAAAATATTTTCTTGAAATTAAAGATTTGTGTTTAACATTGATTGATAGTTGCGATATGATTCTTGCTTCGCTTGAAAGTGCAACAAACTTATTTTTCTCAGTTCAGGGGCATCGTATGAATCAAGTTATGAAAACCTTAACCATAGTGGCTACAATCTTTATGCCACTTACATTTATTGCAGGTATTTATGGTATGAATTTTGTGCATATGCCAGAACTTGAGTGGAAGTACGGATATTATGGCATTTGGGGTATTATGATTGTTTTATTTTGTGCTATGGTACTCTATTTTAGAGCTAAAAAGTGGTTTTAGATGTATTTTTTTATACTTACGTAATTTGTTATTCTTCATTCGCGTATTTTAAATTTTATCTTCTTAAAAACTTTTGTTTTTTGTTTCTTTTTTAATTTTTAAGGGTTAATTTACACATTTTATACTTTTTTGTGTATTGTAAGTGTTTGATAATCAATGATAGATTTTTTTTGTTGATATTTTTATCTACTTTATCCCGTTCACAAATAAAAGATTTGTTTAACTTTGCCATGTGAATTAAAATTTCAATTATTCATTAAAAAGTAACAAGTATGTCACTACAAAAAGACATTTTAGAATTACGTGAGAAAAAAGCCATCTATGAAAAAGGTGGTGGCGACACAGCTATCGAAAAACAAATGGCTATGGGGAAATTAACAGCCCGCCAACGTATTTTAGCTCTATTGGATGAACATTCTTTTCAAGAGTATGATTTGTTTGTTGAGCACGAAGAGCGTAATTTTGGCATGGATAAAAAAACACTCCATGGTGATGGTGTTATTACAGGTATTGGTACCATGTTTGGTGAGCCTGTTTGTATTTATGCACAAGATTTTACAGTAATGGGAGGTTCTTTGGGTTTAAAACATGCTCGTAAGATTACCAAAATTATGGATCATGCATTGAAAATGAAAGTTCCTTGCATAGGTATTAACGATTCAGGTGGAGCTCGTATTCAAGAAGGTATTGGTGCATTAGCAGGATATGGCGAGATTTTTTATCGCAACACAATGGCGTCGGGTGTAATTCCTCAGATTTCTGTAATTTTAGGACCATGTGCAGGTGGAGCAGTGTATTCGCCAGCTCTTACTGATTTTGTATTTGTGGTTGAAAATATTTCAAAGATGTTTATCACAGGACCAGGTGTTATTGAGTCTGTGTTAGGTGAAGTTATTTCACAAGAAGAACTTGGTGGAGCACGTATTCATGCCGAAATTACTGGAAATGCTCATTTTTATGCTCAAAGTGAATTTGATTGCTTTGATCAAATAAAAAAATTAATCAGTTTATTACCAGCAAGCAATACAAAACGTGCGGCAAAAGTTGAGCCTAAAGTTCCATCATTAAAAAAACAAATAGGACAAATTATACCACAAGACCCTAAAAAACCATACGATGTAAGAGATGTAATACGTGCGGTAGTAGATGATTCAGATTTTTTTGAAGTACAAGAATTATTTGCTCCGAATATTGTTATTGGATTTGCACGCTTAAATGGTGATACAGTAGGTTTTGTAGCAAATCAACCATTGTATCTTGCAGGAGTACTAGACTGTGATAGTTCGGATAAAGCGGCTCGTTTTATTCGTTTTTGCGATTCGTTTAATATACCATTGATTACATTAGAAGATATGCCAGGATATTTACCTGGAGTAGATCAAGAGCATGCTGGTGTTATTCGTCATGGAGCGAAAGTATTGTATGCTTATTCAGAAGCTACTGTGCCAAAAGTAACCGTTATTTTACGTAAAGCATATGGTGGTGGTTATATTGCGATGAATTCGCGTCATTTAGGTGCTGATTTTGTATTTGCATTGCCATCAGCAGAAATTGCTGTAATGGGTCCAGAAGGTGCTGCTAATATTATTTTTGCCAAAGAAATTAAAGAAGCTGCAGATCCTGATGCTATGCGTGCTGCTAAAGTACAAGAGTATGTTGATAAATTTGCAAATCCATTCGTTGCAGCTGCTAAAGGATATATAGATGCTGTAATTGAGCCTAATGAAACACGTAACTTATTAATAAATACACTTTCGGTATCCAAAGATAAAGATGATTATCGTCCTGAAAAGAAACATGGAATACCTCCATTTTAATGTGTACTCATATTATATTTCATAGCTTAAGTAGTATTATTTAGTAACAAAAAATAGTTAGTTATGACAGAAGCAACTAAGGACAGTGAATTTGTAGATTTTGCGGTAACTGCACGTAAATATAAAACTTTGCTGACAAAAAAATTTATAAACAGAAAAGAATGGGAAACTCCTAATCCCAATAATATAAAATCATATATTCCTGGAACAATTATTGAGTTGAATGTAAAACCTGGTCAAAAGGTAAAACAAGGCGAATTATTGTTACGTTTGGAGGCAATGAAAATGCAAAACAGAATAGACATGCCATTTGATGGTATTATAAAATCTGTAAACGTAAATGTAGGAGAGAAGATACCAAAAAACTTTTTAATGATTGAAATAGAATAGAAAAAGTTGAGTCAGTTAAAAAAGTGAAGTTTCCAAATAAAGGGAGCTTCACTTTTTTTTTATTCATGTATACAAATAGTAATTTTCTTCTTATCTTTATGAACCATTTTTAGTAATACTCACTTTTGTATGCTTTCTGTATTAATACCAATTTATAACCAAAATTGTAGCAACTTAATTTATGCTTTGCAACATCAAATAGATCAGCTTGATGTTCCTGTTGAGATAGTTGCAATTGACGATGCTTCAATAGTTTATAAAGAAGAAAATAGGAAAGCACTAAACAATACAAATCATAGGTATATTGAATTACCAAATAATATCGGTCGTGCTGCTATTCGCAACAAATTAGCTACTATTGCAAAATATGACTATCTTCTATTTATGGACTGCGATACATATCCAGCAAGCGATTATTATTTACATAATTATATTCAATGTCTTCAATCAAATTCCTATCAAAACGGCGTAATTTGTGGAGGATATAAATATTCGCTTCAACCGCCAGTGGATACACAGCAGTTATTTCGTTGGAAATATGGAAGAAATAGAGAACAAAATCTGGCTGTTGAACGAAATAAGTTTCCTTATAAATCGTTTAGTTCGTTTAATTTCTGTATGCCTAGCAAGGTGTTTGCGAGTATACAATTCGATGAAACAATTAAAGGATATGGTCATGAAGATACATGGTTTGGTATTGCACTAAAAGAGAATAAGGTACCTGTTATACATATTGATAACGAATTATTTCAAGTATCTATTGATAAGACTGATATCTATTTAGAAAAATCTAGAAATGCTGTTAAAAATCTATATACATTATACACTACATCAGATAAAATGAGTATGTTTGAACAAATTAAATTGATAAGAGTATTTGAAAAGATAAAAAAGATGCGATTGTGTGCTATGGGAGCTTTTTTATATGATGTGAGTAAAGAAAATCTTGAAAAAAATTTTCATTCTCATCATCCATTATTAGTTTTATTTGATTTTTATCGTTTAGGATTATTGTGTAAAGAGAGTTTATTAGCAAATAACAACAGTTTATTACCCAATAAAGATGAAGTATAAAATATGTATATTGTTTTTTTATGTATCGTTTACACTATTTTCGCAAGTAGTAAAAACAGGTATTGATGTATTGCAGCAGAGAAACTTTGATGTTTTAAGTGGTAAAAGAGTTGGGTTGATAACGAATCCCACTGGAGTAAATAAAAATCTCAAATCCACTGTGGATATATTACATGAGGCAACTAATGTTAAGCTAATTGCATTGTATGCCCCAGAACATGGCGTAAGGGGAGATATTCCTGCAGGCGAAAAGGTAAGTAATTTGATAGATACAAAAACGGGTGTAAAAGTATATTCTTTGTATGGCAATACACGCAAACCAACGCAAGAAATGCTACAGGGAATAGATGCATTAGTATATGATATTCAGGATATTGGATGCCGTTCATATACTTTTATTAGCACACTAGGGCTTGCTATGCAAGCTGCAGCTGAAAAGAAGATTCCTGTATATGTGTTAGACCGACCTAATCCGTTAGGAGGATTAAAAATTGAAGGAAATACTACGGAAGACTCGTTTATTTCTTTTGTGAGTCAATTTAAAATTCCATACATCTATGGATTAACAGTAGGAGAGTTGGCGTATATGTTGAATGAAGAAAATATGTTAGGAGCTAAATGTGAATTACATATTGTACCAATGGAGGGCTGGAAACGATCTATGCGTTTTAATGAAACAGAATTACCTTGGGTATTGACTTCTCCGCATATTCCGTACATGCAGTCTGCTGTATATTATCCTGCTTCAGGCATTTTAGGCGAGTTAGGAATAATGTCTATTGGAGTAGGATATACTGTGCCATTTCAGACCTTTGCTCATGAAATATTTGATGCAGAAAAACTATCATCAAGTCTAAATGCTCTTCGTTTAAATGGAGTTGTATTTCGCCCAATTCATTATAAGCCGTATTATGGATATGGTAAAGATAAAAATCTAAAAGGAGTACAAGTGTTTTTTACAAATTACACAACGGCACGTCTGTCAGAGGTTCAGTTTTATGTATTGCAGATTGTAAAACAGTTATATCCAGAATTTGAGGTTTTTACGAATGAAAATAGTAGTAGATGGAATATGTTTGATAAGGTATGTGGTAGTGATTTTATTCGTATCGAATTACAAAAAAATAACTATTCTTTTGATAAAATCAAACACTATTGGAGAAAAGATGAGGAGGATTTTAAGAAGAAATCAACCAAATATTGGATTTATAAAGAGTAAATTATGGACTTTTTAATGCACAATAATTTAATTGGTGTACTGATAGGTATAAGTACATTTTGTATTATTGGATTATTTCATCCCATCGTAATTAAATGTGAGTATTATTTTGGAACACGTTGTTGGTGGTTATTTTTGTTAATAGGAGTTGTAGGTATTTGTATGTCTATTATAGTAAAACATATTTTATTTTCCTCCTTATTAGCTGTTTTTGCTTTTTCTTCTTTTTGGAGTATATTGGAAATTTTCGAACAAAAAAAACGCGTGGACAAAGGGTGGTTTCCAAAGAATCCTAAAAAAAAATAGCATTGTTAAAAATAAAATAAAGAAAGCAAAACTTAGTTAGTTTTGCTTTCTTTGTTTATAATAGGGGAAATGGTAACATCCAATTTTGGTTTGTTCTCATTATTACTTATCATTGTGCAGTTTCCATGTAAGATAGCTTCTTGCTCAATAATAAGAGTTTTGGTGGTAACTTCTCCTTCTATTTTTCCAGTAGATTTAATCGATAATAAATTTTCTGATATTACTTCTCCTTGAATTAAGCCCATCACATCAATATTTGCTGCGGTAAGTGTTCCTTTAAACTCCCCTTTTGTGCCAATAATAATTTTCCCTTTGCAACTAATAGTTCCTTCAACAGAACCATCAATTCTTACATCGCCTTCAGAACGGATTTCTCCTTTAATTACGGTACCTGCAGCAATGGTATTGTGCGAAATACCTTGGTTGATTTCTTCTTGTTTTGCCATGATTTTAGGTTTTAAAATGCATTAAATTTAAAAAAAAATCCCACCTAAATGGGATTTTGAGCCGGCAGAGGGATTCGAACCCACGACCCCGAGATTACAAATCACGTGCTCTGGCCAACTGAGCTATGCTGGCAAGTGGGTAAGCTATCTACATCGCATCGCTCAACTAACTACCCTTGCTGCGGTCAAGCCCTGGGGGATTCGAAAGGAGCAGATCGTATAGGACTTACCCACCGCAAAAGTAATGCTTTTTGCTTAATTGACCAAGAAAGTGCTTAAAAAAATGACACAAAAAACCATTTTTTTGTAAATCAATATCGTTATTCATTTTTTTTAGTATTACAACTTATAATAATATGCTAAATAGTTGTACCTTTGTGGATATTTATTTTGTTTATGATGAAAGATTCTTCTTCTTCCTCTACATTGGTTCAGTCTGCCATGTTTTATGGTATGTATCTAGGTGCATTTTTATTGTTTCGATTTGGTTTGAATGTGCTTGCTACTGATACAGTTATACTTTCTTTTGTTGTTTTTTTTCTCACTCTTTTTATCCCAATATTGGCTTACATATTACTAGTAAGATTTAAAAAAAGTTTACCTTTAATGGAGATAAACTTTAGGCAAGCTTATATGTTTACATTTTTTCTTTTTCTATTTGGTAGTTTAATTTTAGCTATTGTGCAATATTTTTATTACCAATATATAAATACAGATTTTTTATATCAACAATACCAAGTAGTATTGCAAAATTCCACATTGCTTTTGCAAGAATTTCCACAGATGAAACCTTTTATACAAGAATTAAAACAATCGGGGGTACCATCAGCTATTGCTGTTGCTAGTCAAAATATCTGGATATATTCGTTTACTGGCATTATCATAGGGATTGTACTTGGATTGATAGTAAAAACAAAACAAAAAACATAGAGTAATGGATATATCAGTTGTAGTGCCTTTATACAATGAAGAAGAGTCTATTTCAGAATTATTTTCATGGATTAAACGTGTGATGGATGATCATGGCTTTAGTTATGAAGTAATATTTATTTCTGACGGAAGTACAGATAAATCATGGCAAGTAATTGAACAATTGGGAAAAGAGAATGTAGCAGTACGTGGTATAAAATTTCGACGAAATTATGGTAAATCACCAGCCTTGTATTGTGGATTTAAAGAATCTCAAGGAGATGTTGTTATTACTATGGATGCTGATTTACAAGATAGTCCTGAAGAAATACCCGCTTTGTATCAGATGATTATGAAAGATAGATATGACTTAGTTTCGGGTTGGAAAAAGAAACGTTTTGATCCTGTCTTTACAAAAAATCTACCCAGTAAATTATTTAATGCTACTGCACGTAAAATTTCGGGTATTAAGTTGCATGACTTCAATTGTGGCTTGAAAGCATATAAAAATGAAGTAGTGAAAAATATTGAGGTGTATGGAGAAATGCATCGTTATATCCCATTTTTAGCAAAAAATGCTGGCTATACACGTATTGGAGAAAAAGTTGTAAGTCATCAAGCACGTAAATATGGAAATAGCAAATTTGGGTTTGCTCGATTTATAAACGGATATTTAGATTTACTATCATTGTGGTTTATTTCGCGATTTGGTGTAAAACCTATGCACTTTTTTGGTGTAGCAGGTAGTATTATGTTTTTACTTGGGTTGTTATCTGTTGTAGCGGTAGGTGCAAATAAGTTGTTTGCTATTATACAGGGTGTACGAGCTCCTTTGGTTACCGATAGTCCATATTTTTATCTTGCAATGCTTGCTATGGTACTTGGTACACAATTTTTCGTAACAGGGTTTTTAGGCGAATTAATTTCACGTAATGCTGCTGAGCGTAATAATTATCATATAGAAAGAACACATAATATTGAACATATTTAATTTAAGAACAAATGGATATACTTTGGCAAATACTCTCATACACTATTCCGTCTTTATTTGTTTTGATTGTGGCATATTTTACTCTAAAGATGGTGTTTCAAAATGAAGAAAAAAGACGTAGATACGAACTTTTTAAAGCAAACTTATCTTTAATTACACCAGTTAGATTAACAGCATACGAAAGATTAGTGCTGTTTGTTGAGAGGATTAGTCCTGATTCATTAATGGTAAGAGTACAAGATAGTTCGCTTACCTCAGCACAATTTCATTCATTTTTGTTAGCAACTATACGTGCTGAATACGAACACAATTTATCTCAACAAGTATATGTAAGCCCCGAAGCATGGACTTTTGTGAAGAATGCAAAAGAAAGTATGATTCAGCTTATCAATACATCGGCATCTAACGTTCCACCCCAAGTGCCTTCGTTTGAATTGGCAAAGGTTATTTTAGATACATATCAAAACACATCGAATGAAACTCCCACAATGTTTGCAATAAATTTCTTAAAATCAGAAATTAAACAATATTTTGGTTGATAATGAGATAAAAATAACTATGAAATTGTTAGAACGTATACAAACAAGATATTCTGTAAGGTCTTTCTTGCCAACACAGGTAGAAAAAGAAAAAATTGATTATTTGTTAGAATGTGCTAGATGGGCTCCTTCGGCGGTTAACGCTCAACCATGGCATATAATAGTTGTGCAACAAGAAAAGAATAAACGAGCCCTCCACCAATGTTATCAAAGAGAATGGTTCAAACAAGCTCCTATGTATATGCTTGTGTGTGGTAATCATCAAGAATCGTGGAAACGAAAATATGATAATAACGACCATTGTTCCATAGATATTGCTATTGCAGTTGAACATATTGCTTTAGCAGTTCAAGAAGTTGGTTTGGGGACATGTTGGGTGTGTAATTTTGATGCTGTATTGTGTGCCGAGTTATTTGAATTACCTAATCATATAGAGCCTATTGTCATTTTGCCGATAGGGTATCCTAACGATTCTCTGAATGAAAAGAAACGAAAATCGATACAAGATATTGTTGAATGGAAATAACTAGTTTGGTGAAAAACATATATAATAGATTGATTGTATTTATTTGTTTGGCATGTATTTTTTCTGCATGTGTAGAAAAGGAATGCATTACTTATAAACATGTTTTAGTGGGCATTGAATTGATACAAGATACATCCAATACTGTGTATACTGCGGATAGTATTACGGTAAAAGGAGTAGGATCGGATGAAATTATTTACGATAATGCAAAAAACATTTCATCCATTTATTTACCATTAAAATCAGTTAGTAACACCACTAGTTTTGATATTGTATTGAATGAAACTCCCTTTGTTTTATCTATTACACATCAGAATATCCCTCAGCTTTTGAGCATCGAATGTGGAACAGTAATGTTTCATAAAATAGAGGATGCTACTATTGATGGAGAAATACAAGCAGTTATTCAAGTTGAGAATACACATGTACAAAATCGAGAGAATGAAAAACATATTTATATACGTTTGTAGTTGTTTTCTGTGCATAGTTTCTGTACTCAATACGAATGCACAGGAACTTTCTAATCCAGAGAAACTTTCCATGCCATTGTATCAAGGCTCTTTTATTGGATTAAATCTTGCACCGTCTGTAGAGAGTTTCTATGTACCATCCTATTTTTCAACAGAAGTTTCGATAGATGTTAGTTTAAAACAAAAATATTTTCCTATAGTTGAGGCAGGTATTGAAAATAGAAAACTATTAACTTCCGATTATACCTATAATTCATCAGGATATTTTGCTAAGTTTGGGATTAATTATAATTTTTTGAAAACTTCTACACTTGTTCCCAATAATATATTTTACATAGGAGCACGCTATGCTATAGCCTCTACTACTTACGAATTGGCAACTCAGGTTACTGAAAGTTATTGGAATGAACAAGGAGAGGTTTCTCTTATGCCAACGAAGAGCCTTGCAACTTGGGGAGAAATAGTATTAGGAGTGAGAGCAGAATTGTTTCCATCAGTATTATTAGGTACAAGTGTTCGTTACGGATTTGCTCCTTCGTTCTCAAAGTCTTTGCTGGGATATCCAACTTTTATACCAAATTATGGATTATTTTTACCCAATAAGTGGTTATTTACATATTCTATAACATATAAATTACCATTTTGATATTTTTTTTTGTAGAAAGTGATTATTCTTGTAACTTTGCACTTTCTAATTTTTTTTGAATCGAAATTAATATATAAATGATATGTCTGATATACATCTAGTAAATAAAGCAGCCGATAACATACGTATTTTATCAGCATCTATGGTAGAAAAAGCCAAATCTGGTCATCCAGGAGGTGCTATGGGTGGGGCGGATTTTATTAATATTTTATATTCTGAATTCTTAGTTTTTGATCCAGAGAATCCACGTTGGGAAAATAGAGATAGATTCTTTTTAGATCCTGGACATATGTCGCCAATGTTGTATGCAGTATTGTCATTAATGGGTAACTACTCAATGGATGATTTGAAAGCATTTAGACAATGGGGTAGTATTACACCAGGACATCCCGAATTAGACGTAGAAAGAGGAGTGGAAAATACCTCAGGTCCATTAGGACAAGGACATACCATGGCTGTAGGTGCAGCTATTGCAGAACGTTTTTTAGCCGCTCGTTTTGGCGATTGGACATCTCATAAAATTTACACCTTTATTTCAGATGGGGGAATTCAAGAAGAGATATCTCAAGGAGCAGGTCGTATAGCAGGTTCGCTGGGGTTGAGTAATCTAATCATGTTTTATGATGCAAATAATGTGCAACTATCTACCTATGTAGATGATATAACAGACGAAGATACTGCTAAAAAATATGAGGCTTGGGGTTGGAGTGTTATTTCTATTAATGGGAATGATGCTCATGAAATTAGAATGGCTTTGAAAAAAGCAAACGAAGAAACACAAAAACCTACTCTTATTATAGGAAAAACCTTAATGGGTAAAGGCTCCATGGATGCTAATGGTAATAGCTTTGAAAACAAAGTGTCGACACATGGTCAACCTTTAACTGCCGCTGGTGCATGTATAAGGAAAACAATTGAAAATTTGGGTGGAAATCCTGATGAGCCATTTCAGATTTTTGATGACGTTGCCCAATTATATGCTTCTCGCAAAGAGAGTTTAAAGAAAATAGTAGATCAACGTAAGCTCGTGCAAGCACAATGGGAAAAAGAAAACCCCGCATTAGCTCTTAAGTTTCATTCGTTTTATGCAAATGAATTACCTAATATTGATTTTGCTTCCATCGTTCAAAAGCCAGACCAAGCAACTCGAGTTGCATCAGCTACCATATTGGGACATTTTTCTGAAAAGATAGAGAATATGATTGTTTCTTCAGCTGATTTATCCAATTCCGATAAAACAGATGGATTCCTAAAACACACGAAACCTATACAAAAAGGAGATTTTACTGGAGCTTTTTTACATGCTGGTGTAAGCGAATTAACCATGGCATGTATTATGAATGGGTTGGCTTTGCATGGTGGTGTTATTGCTGTGTGTGGCACATTCTTTGTGTTTTCGGATTATATGAAACCAGCCTTGCGTATGTCTGCATTGATGGAATTGCCTGTAAAGTATGTTTGGACACACGATGCGTTTAGAGTGGGTGAGGATGGTCCTACGCATCAACCTATTGAACAAGAAATGCAAGTGCGTTTGTTGGAATCGCTAAAAAATCATAGTGGAAAAAATTCGATGTTGGTACTAAGACCTGCTGATGTAGAAGAAACAACAGTGGCTTGGAAAATGGCATTAGAAAATATCGATTCGCCTACAGGACTTATTTTGTCAAGACAAAACATAAAAAACATACCAAGAAGTGCTAATCCTTATCAAGAAGCTACTCAGGTAGAAAGAGGAGCATATATAGTTAAAAAAGCGATGTCAACCCCTGATGTTGTGTTGCTTGCAAGTGGTTCGGAAGTAGCTACTTTGTTTGAAGCAGCTCAATTACTGGAAACAAGAAAAAAACTAGCGATACAGATTGTATCTGCACCTTCCGAAGGGTTGTACATGAATCAAGATGCATCTTATAAAGAATCTGTTATTCCGTCATCAACGCCTGTGTTTGGATTAACGGCTGGTTTATCTATTACATTACAAAATCTTGTTGGATATAATGGTCGTGTATTTGGATTAAATCATTTTGGATACTCTGCACCTTTTAATGTATTAGATGAGAAGTTTGGGTTTACTCCTGAAAATGTTTACAAACAAGTATGTGAGTATTTACATATACAGCCTTAATGCTGATGTAGACTTCGTAGCTCAGCTGGTAGAGCAATTGACTCTTAATCAATGGGTCGTGGGTTCGAGCCCCACCGAGGTCACTAAATTAGGGCATAAAAAAAGAGATTTGCTTTTGCAAATCTCTTTTTTTATTAAGCAGTATTAGATTATAAAACAACTTTCACAGTTTCAGTACCAACTTTTACAATCACAATACCTTTAGCAGAAACAGCAATAATATCTTGGTTTCCAGTAGCTATTGCAGATGCAATTTTTTGACCAGCAGTAGTATATACTTCAATTTCTGCTCCTTCTGTTGCAGTTACAACAATAGAACCATTGTTTGCAACAACAGTTGCATTGTTTGTAATATTTGCTATACCAGTAGCTGCATTGGCAGTAATAGAAACATTATCTAAACCTAAGGCTTGTGCATTCGAAGTAAATGTACCACTAGCTACAGAGTAGCTCCATGCCAAATAAATGCTTTCGCCTACAGCTAAGGGTTGGCTCAGTGTTTTACTTGTTACGGATTTAGTAACACCAGGAGTTGATTCATAACCTAAATTAGTTGCATCGCCAGCAAAACTTGTTACAAAGTCAGTCCCAGCAGAAGTATATGTTTCATCATTAGCAGAATAGTACATTTCGATAGCAAATTCTTCAGTTCTTGAACCCATACGGTATTTCTCAACATCATAACTTATTGTAAAAGAAGAAATAGGAGTAGTTCCATTATTAGTAAGTTTTACATAGAAGTTTACACTTTTTGATGCAGAACTAGAAGATAGTCCTCCTACAGCTCTATCAGTTGCTGTTGCTAAATCACCTGCACCAAAGTTATAAATCCCATTAGATGCTGTGGTACTCATATTGTTACCTCCTTGACGTTCTGTTGCACTAACACCAGCTGCATAGGTTCCGACTGTTTTAACGGATGTTTGTTTATCGGCTTTCCATCCTGTAGGTAAAGTAGCCGTAGCTTCAGTTCCTATACCATCAAAGTTTTGCGTATACGTTTCGTTTGCTTCAATATCGACTGTTGCAAATGCTGTTGCTCCGCTAAATAAGACAGAAGCAAACAAAATGGTCATTTTTTGTGTAAAGTTTTTGTTCATAATGTTTTAAATTTTATGTGTGAATAATTTATGATGTATTTATTTCTACTAGACACAAATATAGTGTATATTTTTTTTAGAAAAAAATATATTTTTGTAAAAAACCTAACAATTCATTATATCTTAACAATTCAAAGAGACAATTAGGTTGTATCTTATCAACAATATTAGATATTTTTTATACTTTTGTAACAACTAAATATGTAGCTATATGTATAATTATGTAAAGGTAGCAGCCGCAGTACCCAATCTCGAAGTTGCAAATTGTTATTTTAATCAAGAATCAATTTGTGCAAAAATTATGGAAGCAAGACATCTTGGTATTGAGGTATTGGTTTTTCCAGAATTATGCATAACAGGATATACTTGTGGTGATTTATTTTTTCAACAGACACTACAAAAAGCCACTTTAGACGCTTTACAACGAATACTTTCTGCAACAGAAAGTATAGATATGCTTGTTGCTGTAGGAGCTCCATTGTGTATTGATAATCAACTCTTTAATTGTGCTATTGTTTTGTCAAAAGGTAAGATAGTAGGAATAGTACCTAAAACGTATATCCCAAATTATAATGAATTTTACGAACAGCGTTGGTTTTCATCTGCATTTGATTTGAAAATAAACACAATAAACATATGTAGTCAGGTAATACCAATAGGTACCGATTTGTTATTTTCGTTGCACAATGGCACTAAAATTGGTGTTGAAATTTGTGAAGATTTGTGGGTTCCAATTCCTCCTAGTGCAGGTCTTTGTGTGTCTGGAGCAGATATTATTCTTAATTTATCGGCTAGCAACGAAACTGTTGCCAAAAGACAATATAGAAGAAATTTAGTCGTTCAGCAGTCAGCACGTTGTATGTGTGCCTATGTATATGCGAGTGCTGGAGGGACTGAATCAACAACTGATTTAGTGTTTAGTGGGCACTCTATGATTGCAGAAAATGGCGTTTTGCTAAAAGAGAACACACAATTAATAGATTCAGATTATCTACTTTCCTCACATGTAGACATAGATAAGTTACGTGTAGATAGATGCAAATATACAACCTACAAAGAAACCCATCGAGCCTATTTTAAAGACATTAGGTGCATACCATCTGATGTTCAAAGTAAACATAATGTATCGCTTGACTATCCTATTAGCCGAAAGCCTTTTGTACCTAGTAATTTACACCTACGCGATAATCGGTGTCAAGAAATAGTTGCTATGCAAGTAGCAGGTTTAGTCAAACGTTTAGTTCATACAAATGCTCCAACTGTTGTAATAGGTATATCAGGGGGATTGGATTCTACTTTAGCTCTTTTGGTGTGTGTGCAAGCTTTTGATGAACTGAAAAAAGACAGAAAAGGTATACTTGCTGTAACTATGCCAGGGTTTGGTACTACGAATAGAACGTATGATAATGCTCTTACCTTGATTCAGGAACTTGGAGTTACACGTAGAGTTATTGATATTAAAAAATCTTGTTATCAGCATTTTGAAGACATAGAGCATGATGAGACTATCCATGATATTACTTACGAAAATACACAAGCACGGGAGCGAACTAAACTGTTAATGAATTTAGCGAATAAGCATAGAGGTTTTGTTATCGGAACTGGCGATTTGAGCGAACTTGCTTTGGGTTGGTGCACGTACAATGGTGATCATATGAGTATGTATGCTGTGAATGTAAGTATACCCAAAACGTTAATTCGTAGTTTAGTGTTGAATATAGCCCACACACAAGAGGAAAAGATTAAACAGGTTTTGTTAGACATATTAGACACTCCAGTAAGTCCAGAATTATTACCAATAGGAAAAAATGGCGAAATGATACAAAAAACCGAAGATAGCGTAGGTCCTTACGAATTGCATGATTTCTTTTTGTTTTATGTGATGCGTTATGGGTTTAGTCCAAGTAAAATTTTATTTCTTGCAAAGCACATATTTTCTAAAAAAGAAACAGAGGAAGATGTGTTATTTGACGATGAAACCATACAAAAATGGCTTATTGTGTTTTATAAACGGTTTTTTAGTCAACAATTTAAACGTAACTGTATGCCTGATGGTCCTAAAGTAGGGAGTATTTGTTTGTCTCCGAGAGGCGATTGGCGTATGCCAAGTGATGCCGTTGCACACGAATGGTTAAAAGAAATTTCGGGTAATTTATAATTTGCGAATACTGTTTTCTATAGTATAAATTTGTATGCTTCGCTTATGTTCTCAATAATATCTGTTGCAACAAGTGATTTTTCGGAATATTTCTCTTTAGCGTAATCCCCAGCCAAGCCATGAAGGTACACTCCGAGTAAGGATGCCTCTATTGCATCGTATTTTTGTGCCCGTAATCCTGCTATAATTCCTGTAAGCACATCTCCACTACCCGCAGTTGCCATACCTGGGTTTCCTGTTGTATTAAAATACACTTTTCCATTGGGAAGAACGACTCTGGTATATGCACCTTTCAGTATGATAACAATAGTTAATTGTTTGCTTAGAAGGATGGCTTTTTGTAATCTTTCACCATTATGCTTGCTTTCGCCTACCAGTCTATCAAATTCCTTAGGGTGAGGAGTGATGATTGTATTTTTAGGTAATAAATGTTTCCAGTTATTTAGTGCAATACAGTTAAGAGCATCGGCATCTAAAACAAAAGGGGTATTGGTAGATAAAAGTAAGTTATGTATCATTTTTTGAGTATGTATTGCAGTACCAATACCACAACCACAACCTACTGCATCAAAATCGTTGATGTTATCATGTACACTAGTCAATGTAAGTTCTTGCATATCTGTATATGTCATTGCTTCTGGTACAGCTATTTGCATTACGGTGTTTCCACAAACAGGAATATGTGTTGTGAGCAAGCCTACTCCAGATCGTAAACAAGCCTTAGCTGATAAGATGCCAGCACCCATTTTTCCATAACTTCCATTCATTAATAGGCAGTGCCCAAAAGTGCCTTTGTGAGAAAATACAGAGCGTTTTTTTAGAATCTTCTGAATTCTCTCTTTCGTAATTGTATAGAAATTTGTCTCTTTATTAGCAATATATTCTTTATCAAGTCCAATATTAGTAAGTATCCATTTTCCTATAAATGATTCGTACTCGGCAAAGAAAAAAGATATCTTTGGAAATTGAAAACTAATGGTAATAGTAGCTTTAATAGCAATAGGATTAGTTTCAGTAACTCCATCAGAGGGTAGTCCAGAAGGGATATCAATGGCTATAATTTCGCAATTACGTGAATTGATATACACAATCATGTCAGCAAGTTTACCAGTTATTGGTTTGTTTAGTCCAGTGCCAAAAATGCCATCAATAATCAAGTAATCTTCTTTTATGTTTAGTTCTAAGTATATGCTATAATGGTAGATAGGTATATTTTTATTAAGTAGTGCTTTATAGTTTGTTTCACAATCATCTGATAAATTATCCGATAAAAACACAGTAATTACTTTGATTGAAAAGCCTGCTATGTGTAACAAACGAGCTAGGGCTAAAGCATCTCCACCATTGTTGCCTTGTCCTGCAAAAATGATTATTTTTTTTTCTATATCATAATGTTGTATAATATATTCAAATACAGAACGAGCAGCTACCTCCATTAATTCAATTGATTTAATGTGGTTTTTTTCAATGGTATAAGCGTCTATTTGGCGAATAGCTGTAGAATTGAATATTTTCATACCATTGGAAATTAGATTTGGAGGTACATATTATGAGGAGATGATATTTTACGTTTTATAAAAAAGGGTTGTATTGTTTTTCGTGCAATATGGTTGTTTGAGCCCCATGACCAGAAAAAACAACTGTTTCATCGGGCAAAATAAGTAATTTTTGCTTAATATTATCAATTAAATCGTGAAAGTTTCCTCCAGGAAGATCTGTTCTTCCGATGGAACCACTAAATAATACATCACCTGCAAAAAGATATTTTTCTTTTTCTGCATAAAAGACTAAGCTCCCTTTTGAATGCCCTGGCACATGTATTGCTTTTAATGAAATTTCACCTACTGTAATGGTATCTCCTTCAAAAATATAACTGATAGTAGGGTGATTTTCAGTATATTCAATTCCGAACGTCTGAGCATATTTATTCATACCATTTAATAGAGCTTCATCATCGGGATGAGCTTCAATTTTTTTATTAAATGTTTCTGAAACAAATTGATTACCAAAGCAATGGTCAATATGTAGGTGAGTATTTAAAATACGTTCAACGAGTAAATTATTTTCTTTAATGTAGGAATACAAATCATTTTTTTCTTCCAAATTTAGGCAACCTGCATCAATAATAATGCACTTATTGTTGCTGTCGCTCAATACATAGGTATTTTCTTGAAAAGGGTTAAAAATAAATGTCTTAACGTTCATTTTATTGATAATATTCATGTTAATATATTAATTAATTCCACGTAGCATAGGCACAAAAGCACAATTGTCTACTTCAATTTTTTCTGTTGTTGTATCGGTTAATTTGGTAACTTTAAACATTGTATTTCCTACAGGAATGACCATAATACCACCTATTTTAAGTTGTTGAATCAATTCTTGAGGTATTTCTTCTGCACTAGCAGTAACTATAATTTTGTCAAACGGTGCATATTTGGGTAATCCCACATAGCCATCTCCATGAAACATCCGAATACGATACCCAATTTCAGGTAATAGCGAATATGTGTGATGAAATAGGACTTTTTGACGTTCAATGCTAAAAACTTGAGCTCCTAATTCGACTAAAACAGCTGATTGATATCCAGATCCTGTGCCTATTTCTAACACTTTATCTCCTTTTTGGATGTTCAGTAATTCCGATTGGTAGGCAACAGTGTAAGGTTGAGAAATAGTTTGGTTTGATCCTATAGGAAATGCTTTGTCTTCGTATGCAAACTCAATTAGCGTTTTATCCATAAATAAATGTCGAGGAACTTTGCCAATTGCTTGCAATACATGTGTTGAGAAATTTCCTTTCATTGCTAGTATTTCTACTAACTCTTTTCTTCTTGCGGCGTATTTTAGTTGATGCATAATAACTTTTACAAAGGAATATAAACAGCTTTTTTTGTTTTAAAATAATCTTCATTGAAGAAATCAGTTAACTCATATATTGTTGCACTTTTTTTAAAAGCTTGTATTTCTGATTGAAGTTCCCCTCCTTTTAAACATATTAATCCATTAGGGAGGGAATTTTTTTGTTCTTTTTTAATATTTTTTTTACAAAAACGAACTAAATCTCCCAGAGGCATAACAGCTCTACTAACCACAAAATCAACTGTTTTTTTTTCATTTTCGATTCTATCGTGGAGAAAGGTTGTATTTTCAAGTCCAATTTCTTGAGCTATTTCTTGAGCTACTTTAATTTTTTTACCGATTGAATCAACTAAATGAAACTGTACGTTAGGAAACAATATAGCTAACGGAATACCAGGAAAACCGCCACCAGTGCCAATGTCAATAACAGATGTTTGATCAACAAAAGGTATAATCTTTGCTATCGCTAATGAATGTAATACGTGATGAACGTATAAATTCTCAATATCTTTACGTGAAATGACGTTAATTTTGCTATTCCAATCCATATATAATGGAAAAAGTGCTTCAAATTGAGCAACTTGTTGTATTGATAAATTTGGGAAGTATTTAATAATCACATTCATGCTTAAAAAATTAAAAATTCATAATTTTATGTCAAAGATACGTTTTTTCTATATCTGTAAAAATTTTTTGTGTGTATCTTTGCAAAAAAGTAATTAACACTACTTTCTTGTCAATGAAACGATTTATTTTACAGTTTTTTGCCGTATTACTCTTTTTTGCTAGTTTAGGAGTAAATGTTGTTCACTATGGATGTGATGCTTGTAGGGAGTATTTTCCTATTTTAATGGGTCAGTCATGCATGGATGTACACCATTCAGTAAAGGGTGATCTTGCTATCTGTTGTACTAGTTCTTGTGATGATAGCGAAGCACAAGATATCCCTCACAAACATGATGATCATCATCAAGATTGTACATCTCAACGCTTATCTATACCTTTGGATAGTTACATAGCTAAGGTGCAAATAACACAGCCTTTATCTACTATTCCGTCTTTTTTACTTTCTGCTGTTCTTGCAATACCTTCTGATATTCAACAAATTAATGGTAAAAAAGAATGCCTTTCAATTAATTTGTATAAGTACTATTTGTACGAAGATTATTTATCCAAAATAGCTGTTTTTATTATTTGATTTGAACTAAACTCTAGTTTTATCTATGTATCATCATTGTGTCCATTTACGATATAATGGGTTGTACTCAAGATAAAAGTAAGAAAAAAGGGTGTGTTTGTTACACATTTACGTTTTTTATTTTAGTTTATTCACTTCATTTTTTTTAATAATGAAAACATTTTATATCTTTTTAATTGGATTGCTGGTATCTGCATCCATGCATTCTCAAATAATTGGCAAAGTGTTGGGAGAAAACAAAGAACCCCTTATTGGTGCTAATATTTATTGGGAAAATACAAATTATGGTGTTCTTTCTTCTATTGATGGAAATTTTGAGATAGAAAAAATGAATACATCGGATCGTTTGATTATAAGTTATTTAGGATATAAATCAGACACAATACAGATTACATATTCTTCTCCCTATATTGTGCAATTGGCACAAGTTACAGAATTAGATGAAGTAGAGGTTTCGGGCAGAAAATCAGGTCTAGTAACTTTTAGGGCTACACCTATTCAAACGCAAGAGATATCTTATTCAGAATTATGTCGTGCTGCTTGTTGTAATTTGTCTGAGAGTTTTGAAACAAATCCTTCGGTAGACGTCTCTTACACAGATGCAGCTACAGGTGCAAAGCAAATTAGGTTGTTAGGTTTATCAGGTATTTATGTACAAATGATAAATGAAAATATACCAAGTTTTAGAGGATTAGGTAGTACCTATGGTTTATCGTATGTGCCTGGTACGTGGATGGATGGTATTTTAATTTCTAAGGGAACATCCTCTGTATCTAATGGATATGAATCGATTACAGGGCAGATTAATGTTGAGTACAAAAAACCTCAGTTAGCAGACCCATTTTCAGTGAATCTGTTTGGTAGTAGCGATGGTAGGGTTGAACTTAACGCTGATGCAAGCACTAAGCTGACAAAGAATTTGTCAACGATGCTATTTGTGCACGCAGATAAAGATTTTCAACATCATGATAAAAATAATGATGGATTCGCTGATTATCCACAAGTAGAGCAATATTCTCTTTTTAATAGGTGGCAATATGCCAATAAACAGTATACCGCCCAATTTGGTGTAAAAGGTTTGTACGAAAATAGGATGGGGGGACAAATAGCACCAAATTCGTATGCTATACATATTGATACGTGGAGAGCCGACGTGTTTATGAAACATGGAATTGAATTGAACGAAGAGAAAGAAACCAGTATTGGTTTGATTACTAACGGGGTATTTCATCGCCAAGAGAGCCTATACGGTGCTCAAACATATGATGCATCACAGTATTCTTTCTATTTAAATGCAATCTTACAGAGTCATTTAACCGACGAAGAAACGCATTTCATTAAAACAGGGCTAAGTATGGAAGCGGATTTATATGAAGAGAAGTGGAATACCCAGATAACAGAAACGGACTACATTACTCCTGGTATTTTTGGTGAGTATACATTAAAACTGGCAGATAAATGGATTGTGTTGGCAGGTATACGAGCTGATTATAATAAACAATATGCTCTATTTGTAACCCCACGTTTGCATATTAAATACATGCCAATAAATGCTGTTACCTTGCGTTTTTCTATAGGTAAAGGGTATCGATCGCCAAATGTAATGATAGAGAATAATAACTTACTTGCAAGTAACAGAGAGTTTGTTATTTCTACTCCACTACAACAAGAAGCTGCTTGGAATACAGGCGTAAATGCAGTATTTGACATTCCAATTGGCTACCGAACAGTAATGATTTCTACAGAGTATTATTATACATTATTTGACAATCAACTTGTTATTGATTTTGATTCATTTGCTAATAAAATCCTTTTTTACAATGCATTAGGCACGTCTTATGCACACAATGCACAAATAGAAGTTAGCACTGAAATAGCGGATGGGTTAACAATTCTTGGAGCTTATCGATATAATGATACGAAATCTGTAACAGGAGGTGTATTACAACTAAAACCACTAATGAGCATGCATAGAGGTTTAATAACAGCATCTTACAAAACTTCCTTAGGCAGATGGCAGTATGATATTACCTCGCAATTAAATGGTGGCGGACGTATGCCAACGCCTGATGCAATAAATCCATTATGGAATAAAACGTTTAGTGCCTACCAACAATACAATGCTCAAGTTACTCGTTACTTTAAAAATGCATCTGTGTATGTAGGTATTGAAAATATTACTAACTTTACACAATCAAATCCAATTATTAGTGCTTCTAATCCACAATCAGATACATTTGATGCTACAATGATTTGGGGACCTTTGCACGGAAGAAAATTTTATCTGGGTTTACGCTACAATTTACCAAAACAAAATTAAATATATAAATATGAAAAACAAGGTTATAACTACAATTTTATCTCTGTTAGTGTTTTTACCAATGCTAGTAGCACAACAACCAAAAGCAGAGAAAATTTCAGCAACGTTTATGGTAAATATTCATTGCCATTCTTGCAAAGAAAAAATTACGACAGCTATGCAAGAAGAAAAAGGATTAAAAAAAATTAAAATTAATATGAAGGATAAAACGGTTGCAATTACTTTTATGTCTGATAAAAATTCAGTAAGTAATTTATTGTCGGTATTTAAAAAATTAGGTTATGTCGCTACTATTCAAGAGGTTAGTTGTATAGGGAGTAAGGAGGGTTGTTTAAACGCAATACATCCTGAATCAACCATGAGGTAATGAGTAAAAAAAAGTATCACATTCTATTATTTGTGATACTTTTTTTTATTACATTTACGTTTAATTGATAATAGCACTTTAAAGTGCTATTATCAGTAACCTGTAAAATTTGCATTATGAAAATATATAGATTCGTTTTATTTATACTTTTTTTTCTATCTATAAAAGCTTATACTCAAACGTCAGAAGATTATTTCAATAGTGGTTTTGCCAAATCTCAACAATTGGACTTTGAAGCGGCTATAATTGATTTTACAAAAGCAATTTCTTTAGATGCCACATTTGCTGAAGCATATAATCATCGAGGCATTGCCAATAGATATTTAAAAAAATATCAAGTTGCAATAACTGATTACACAAAAGCAATTGAAATACATCCCCATTATGCCGAAGCTTACAATAATAGAGGAGTGGTTAAACATCAGATACAATTATACCAGAGTGCATTGGAGGATTATAATAGAGCTATTCAACTTAACAGTATGTATGCTGAAGTGTATAACAACAGAGGCGTTACAAAACACGTGTTACGTGATTTTCAGTCGGCATTGGCTGATTTTACCAAAGCTATTGATATTGATCCTAAATATGCCGAAGCTTATAATAACAGGGGGGTAACTAGATTTCAGTTAGAACAATATACTGAAGCTATAGCTGATTATAATACAGCCCTAGCTATTAAATTATCGTATGCTCAAGTATATTTTAATAGAGGGTTAGCAAATAGAAAATCTAATGAATTGAATGAGGCTATTGCTGATTATACCAAAGCCTTGGAGTTTACTCCTCAGCTAGCTGAAGCTTACAATAATAGAGGGGTAGCAAAAGTAAAATTAGTAGATTATAGAGGGGCTATTGCCGATTACAATAGCGCAATTGATGTTAATCCAAGTTATACCAAAGCGTATTATAACAGAGGTATTGTGAAGATGATGTTATTGGATTATCAAGGGGCAATTATTGACTACAATAGAGCATTAGAATTAAATTCAAATGATGCCGAAACCTATAATAACAGAGGAATATGCAAAGAAAGTGTAAATGATTATCAAGGGGCTTTAATTGATTATAATAAAGCTATTGAGCTTAATCCATCATTTTCTGAAGCGTATAACAATAGGGGGGTGTTATATCGTAAAATGAATAATTATAAAGCGGCAATGGCTGATTATGACAAATTACTTGTTTTAACTCCGAAAAATGCAGAAGCGTATTATCATAGGGGTATTGTGAAATACTATATTTCTGATTTATCTGGATCTATTACTGATTTTACACAAGCAATAACGTTTAATCCCCAACTCTTTGAAGCATATATGTATAGAGGTATAGTAAAAAATATGCTTAATGATTTTAGTGGGGCTATTTTAGATTACAATGAAGCAATCAAATTAAACCCAGAATCTGCTGAAGCGTATTACAATAGGGGTGTATTTAAAGGAAGATTGCAAGAACATCAATCCTCTATTGAAGATTTTACACAGGCTATGAATTATAAAATGAATTATGCAGAAGCAATTTTTAATAGAGGAGTATCTTATTTAGCGTTAGCTCAAAAAGATGCAGCATGTGCAGATTTTTCCAAAGCATCTCAACTTGGTTTTTATAAAGCTTTTGAGGTCATTGCCGTTTTCTGCAAATAAAAATCAAGAGAAAAAAAGAAAATACAATGGGATTAGCAAGAATCCTATCATAATGGAATAGCTCGTTATTTTAATTGTAATAGAGATTAATTTTTGATATTTTTTATCAATGTTGATTTTTTTTATCATAGATACAAATCCGTTTTGTAAATGCACACCAAGTAATATCCCAGAAAACATATATAGCAAGGAGTATTGCCAATTACTCGAAAAGAAATGACTGATAAACTGGTAGATATCAGGCTTTAATACCCCATCTAACTCTACGTATTCTATTGTCCGTTTTACTTTAAATTGCAATACATGCAATACCGTAAATATCAATAAAAGAAATCCCATAATTATCATGTCTTTAGAACCTTGCTTGTTTCGTATTTTGTTAAAGGCTAGTATATTTGCCAATAAAATATGTAACACGAAACCCAATGCAAAAGTCTTTTCTAGGGTATATGCTACACTATTATGTTGCATAAAATAGTGCATTGAATTGTAATAATATCCCTGTGTGTTAGCAATAGCATCTAGTATAAGTAATAAGTTAACAGCTAAATGTAATACAATAAATAAGAGCGTGCAAATACCTGCAATACTAGATATGATTGAAATAATTGGTTTATTCATTTTTAAAATCTAAAAAAATACAAAGATGCAAATTTAATCAAAAAGATGCATCTTTGTATAAATGGGTTTACAAAATGTGTTTCACATGAATGCCAAAAGATATCGGAATACCTTTTTGTACAAAACTATTTCCAAGTGATTCAAAATAAAACACATTGTACGATTGATTGAGTGCATTTTTGACCCAAAATTTCAGATGTGTATTATTTTTTGAGAATGTTATATCGCCATTTGCAATACCATAATATTCTTGAGAGAGCGTATTTTGTGCATTCCAGTATAGTGGACCAATGCCTGTGTAATGTGCAGAAAGAACGATTTCATCGAGCCATTCTTCGGTTATTGGTACCTTAGTTTCAATACCTAAAGAGAGTGTGTTTTTAGGTGCGAAAGGTATTGATTTATTGTTGTAATTAATGTTATTCGCATTGTATTTAATAAAGCTTGCATTTGTATGTCCGTAATGGATATACCCCGCTATTTGTTTACTTAAACATGCCTTTACACTTAGTTCTCCACCTATACTTTGGCTTACTTCTGCATTGCTAATCATACGACTTCCATTGCTAGTGGTTGTACTCAATTGTTGGTTATAGTGATGAATATAAAAAATTGCAGTTTGGTAATTAAAACGATTGTTACCGAATGTACCATTACTACCAACCTCAATATTCCATGATTCTTCGGGCTTATAATATATTTTGTCATCAATCGTTACATCTTTGTTTCCTTGCATTTGTGCTTGTAAAATATCAGAAAACATCGAATAATTATATCCTCCAGCTTTATATCCTTTGGTTAATGAAGTATATACTATGTGTTGATTATCTATTTTATAGTGTAATGCAACTTTCGGTAATACTTCTATAAAGTCTTTGCTTTTAAAGCCTTTTACGGCATATGTTGAGTCCACCCGAAAAGCAGGAACAAATGGGGAAGGTAATTTTACACTTGTCTGCAAGGTTGCTTCCGAATCGTAGTCGATAAATGCTTTTTCATAATCCAATCGAATTCCAGCGGTTACACTGAATTTATTGGTGAATGAATAGCTTGATTGGTGGTACAAAGCTGCACCAATAGATGGTTTACTAAATAATCCAGCAACAAGCATTTCTTCATTTAAAATAGTAATTGTAGGCATATTGGGATTAAACATTTTTGCCATATCCATAAAGTTTTGTATCATCTTTATACCACCTTTTTGGAATGTCATCGGAGAATCGATAGTATTACTTGCTCCAAATAAAAATAAGCCATTTACCCATTGCCAATTATTTGAATTATTTGAACGAAATACAAATTCCTGCGTAATGCTCTTTAAATGTTGATTTTGTTGTAATACCATAATAGAGTCGGAAGTAAAATCTTGATCTATATCCATTCTATCCGTAATGTTTTGAAAACCAGTTGCAGAAGTAAATGCATAATTATCCGTTATTTTTTGAAGTGTGAATCCAGAAGATAACATTTTACGTCTATATGCACCTTGTTCGTTGTAGTTAATAGGATATATTTGCTTGCTTATTGTGTCAAATTTGGCATACGGGTAGGCTATTTGGTCGGTGTAATCGTAAGAAATTTGAAACATTGATTGCCAATTGTTTTTCATTTTCCATTCCAGTTTTCCTCTAATACCAAATTCATCTGATTTATTTTTCTCCATTCGTCCCATATTGGTAAAATGTCCATCCTGGTGCTGAACATACCCAGAGATACTTACGCCCAATGAATCGTTCAATTTTTGGTAATGAGATACAGACACATTGGCATCATTGTATGTGGCATACGATACGTTTAACCTTGTTCCTTGGTAAACAAGAGGGCTTATCGTATATATATTCATCAACCCTCCAATCGTATTTCTGCCATATAAGGTTCCTTGCGGACCTTGAAGAAACTGAAACTGCTGTATATCATGCAACATAATATCAAAAGCACTACGATGAATATAAGGCACATTGTCCACATACATTCCAATAGCAGGTTCATTCATTCTACTCCCTATACCTCTAATATACATGGATGACGTGATTTTTGAGCCATAATCTGGTAAGTAATAATTGGGAATATGGGCAGATAGATTTTTTATTGATTGCACCCCAAGTTTTTCAACTTGTTGCATTCCAATGGTATAATTTGTAGTAGCCAATTGTGTTGTAAATGCTGATTCTTTTGGCAAACTGTTTACAACAAATTCGTTGAGTTCTACGGTACTTTTATCGTCAGCTAAAACGAAAAAGGATACTAGCATGAGAAGACATGCAGTACTAATAATTTTCATAAAAAAATAGTATGTTAATGTTAATAAAATGGTTGATTGACAAATAGTTAAATGTCAACAAAAAAATAACAACTCGTTTCACAGAGTGTCTTGTATAAATACATTAACAAGAAAAGGGAGGAGGTCTAGAGAAATAAAAATGTTGGTAAATGGAGGATAGTTGAGTAAGACAAGTTTTACTATATAATTTTGCAGTTAAAAAAGACAAACAAACAATGTTATTCGTTTTAGTATTGATACAATCAACAGTTTCATATTTGCAAGGCGAAGTCTTGAACTCATCATTAGCTACTACATACGTAGTTGCCTTATTTTTGTTAGTATGTTCAATATCAAAGTTAAGCTGTTGTTGGTCAGAAATATATTCTATTTGATCTGCAGGTTTTTTGTCAAATAACATCCATACATAAGACATGGCACATAAAAATGCCATAACAATATAGGGTGTAGTAGATGCTAAAAGTCCAAAATTAAACATAATACATACTCTTTTTTTTTTATAGAAATTACACAATACCTGTAAATCCCATAAATGCCATAGCCAATAAGCCTGCTACTAGTAAAGCTATAGGTGCTCCTTGCATCGCTTTGGGTATTTTTGCAAATACAAGTTGTTCTCTAATACCAGCAAATATCACTAAAGCAAGTCCAAAACCGAGAGCTGTAGATATCGCAAAAACAACCCCCTCAAGCAAAGTGTAATCTTTTTGAATTGTCATAATTGCAACTCCTAAAATAGTACAATTGGTGGTTATTAATGGCAAAAATACCCCCAATGCTTGGTATAGAGGAGGAGAGACTTTTTTTAATATAATTTCTACTAATTGTACCAGAGCAGAAATAATTAAGATAAATACAATGGTCTGTAAAAATAAAATATCAAATTGTTCTAGAACGTATTTTTGTAGCAAATACGTAATAATGGTTGAAATTGTCATTACAAAGGCTACCGCACCACTCATTCCAAGGGCAGTGTTAATTTTTTTAGATACCCCCAAGAACGGACAAATACCTAAAAATTGTGATAATACAATGTTGTTTACAAAAACAGCTGCGATAAAAATAATGATATAACTCATGATGTATTTATTTTGATGTTTGTAGCTTTGTAACAAAGACGATTAAGAATCCCAAAACAATAAACGCTCCAGGTGCCAAAACAAAAATTAGCATTCCATAATGTTCTGGATAAATAAACATATTAAATATTTTACCTGTTCCTAGTAATTCTCTTGTTGATCCTAATAGGGTTAATGCCAACGAAAACCCCAATCCCATACCCAATCCATCTAAGGCTGAATGAAATACGCCATTTTTGGCAGCAAAAGCTTCGGCTCTACCTAATACGATACAGTTTACAACAATAAGAGGAATAAACAAGCCTAAACTGGCATATAATTCTGGTAAATAAGCCTCCATTAACATTTGAATAATACTTACAAATGCAGCAATGACAACAACAAATGCAGGAATGCGAATTTTATCAGGTATTACATTCTTAATCAGAGAAATTACCGTATTTGAACCAATAAGAACAAACATAGTAGCTATGCCCATTCCGAGCCCATTAATAGCAGAACTTGTAGTTCCTAAAGTGGGGCACATCCCCAGTAACAAAACAAAAACAGGATTTTCTTTTAATATCCCATTTAGAACGATTTTAATTGCATTCATGTATCCTATTGTTTTTATTTATTTTCTACCCATGGTGTAGCTGCTGTAGCAGCATCTGATACTTGTGTAGCACTAGTATGTGTGTCGTAATGTGATATGGTGGAATAGGCATTATTCACCGCTTCTAAAAACGCCCTTGAACTAATCGTTGATGCTGTCATTGCATCAATATTTCCACCATCTTTTGAAACCTTTAACTCTTCCTGAGCTATATTCTTACCAAGAATACTTTGCTTATTCTTTGAAGTTTTAAACCAATCTATCATTTTAGTACCTAGTCCTGGCGTTTCCTTTTGTTCTAAAACTGTATAATTGAAAATACATCCCTTTGCATCAAAACCTACAATTATTTTTATTTCTCCACCAAACCCATTTTTTGATACACTTTCTACAGCTGTTCCTACCCAGTTAGCATCTTTATAACCTTTGTATACAACAATTCCCTCAATTGTGTCATTTTCTATCCGATTAAAAGGAGGCAGTACATTTTTAATTGCGACTTCTTTCTTTTTTTCTTTAGCCAACTCAATTGGTGCTTTAGTAACACCATAAACACTTGCCAACAAAAATGATGCTATTAAGGTAATAGCAGTCAAAACCATGACCATATTAGGCAAATTTGATTCTAATTTTTTCATTTAGTATGTTATTTTGAATACCTACTTTAGTTTTTTTTCGTTTTTGGTGCCCCAAATCGTTTGGGTTTAACATATAGATTCAATAATGGTGTAACACCATTCATAATCAATATAGCAAAAGATACTCCCTCTGGATAGGCTCCAAATAAACGTATTGTTACTGTAATCAGTCCGATACCTATTCCGTATACCAACTGTGCTACTGTATTCATAGGCGATGTGGCATAATCAGTAGCCATAAAAATAGCTCCCAATAGCAATCCTCCAGTTAACAGGTGAATGTCGGGAGATACATATAAAGAAGGATTAATCAAATGCAATATCCCTGTAAACAAAAATGTAGTAACTAACATACTTACTGGGATATGCCATGTAATAACACGTTTGATCAGCAAATAGATTCCTCCTAGAATTAATGCGATAGCAGATACCTCTCCAATACTACCACCCATATTACCAATGAGTAAGTCCATTTTTTCTGGTAAATTACCAAAGTTATATTTAATCATAGCCAAAGGTGTAGCAGCAGTCTCAGCATCCAAATAACTTGTATTAAATGGTATTGGTTTGGGCCAAGTTGTCATTTGTACAGGAAAAGATATTAATAAAAATACACGACCAACTAAAGCTGGATTAAATGGATTGTTACCTAATCCTCCAAAACTCATTTTACCAATACCTATCGCTACTAATGCTCCAATAATAATAATCCATATGGGTAGGTTAGATGGGAGGTTAAAAGCTAATAATAAGCCCGTAAGCATGGCAGAACCATCATGGATAGTAGTGGTAGTTTTGAAAATAAATTTTTGAATTAAAAATTCAAAAATAATACAAGATAAAACGGCAGTAATACTGACAACAAAAGCACCAATTCCAAAAAAATACAAACCAACTAAATAGGCAGGTACTAATGCAAGTAGTACTGCATACATATTTTTAGAAATAGAATCGCCACTATGTATATGTGGAGCTGGCGAAATAATTAGTTTATTCATAATACTTTGTGTAGATTTCAATTAGTTAACTTTTTGAACGCGATTACGTATTTGTTCCAAAACAGTGCTTTTCCCCATACGTAGATAGTCTAATAGTGGTCGATTACTAGGACAAGAAAACAAACAGCAACCACATTCAATACAATCAGTAATGTATGTTTCTTCCATTTCTTTCCACATGCTTTTTTCAGCCTGAGACATCAATAAATAGGGTTCTAGACCCATTGGACAAGCTGTTACACATTTGGCACAACGAATGCAATTTTGCATTTCTTTACGGGCAGACTCAAGGGTAGGCATTACTAATAAACCAGCACTACGTTTCGTAACAGGTACATCTGCGTTCATAAAAGCTCGTCCCATCATTGGACCTCCACCTATAATTTTTCCAGTATCTTCGGGCATTCCCCCAGCCATATCTAATGGAACGCGTAAAGGAGTTCCAATACGTACTAAAAAATTACCTGGTTTTGCAACTTTTTTCCCCGTAACTGTTATTACACGTTCTATTAAAGGTTTGTTTTTTTGAACTGCTTCGTAAATGGCATATGTTGTTGCCACATTCTGAACGACAATACCAATATTAATAGGTAATTGACCACTTGGCACTTGTTTTTTTGTGATTGCCTCAATTAGTTGCTTTTCGCCTCCCTGTGGGTAACACATTGCTAAGGGGCAAACTTCAATAGTTGAATATGAACTTGTGATTTGCTGTAATAGAGAAATGGCATCTTTTTTGTTATTTTCTATGCCAATAATGGCTTTGTTTACTTGCAATACAGTCATTAAAATTTGAATACCTACAATTATTTCTTCTGCTTTTTCGAGCATTAATTGATGGTCGCAAGTTAAATATGGTTCACATTCTACTGCATTAATTAGTAGTAATTCTGCCTTTGTATTGGGGGGAGGAGATAGCTTAACATGTGTAGGAAAACAAGCTCCACCTAAACCCACAATGCCAGCATCTGCTATTTTCTGTATAATATCTTCTCTTTTCGTTGTTATTTCTTTGCGAACTACATCTTTTTTATCTATATTTTCCATCCATTCGTCGCCTTCTACTGCTATGTATACGGCAGGTCTTTTGTATCCCCATGCATCTATAACTGTATCAATCTTGGTTACTTTTCCTGAAACGGATGAGTGAATATTTGCCGAAATAAACCCTACAGCTTTACCAATTAACTGACCCACTTTAACCGTTTCACCTACAGCTACCACTGGGTTTGTAGGAGCCCCAATATGCTGTTCTAAGGGGATAATTACTTCACTAGGGATCGGTACTATTTGAATTTTTTTTCCTGCCGATAATTTCATATCCGCAGTATGAATGCCTCCAAAGGTAAATGTTTTCATACGTCTTATTTCAGAATATACGTAATAGTTATATACTACTAACTTAGTTTTATGCTTGTGCTTGTTCAGCTACTTCTTTTTTCTTAATAGGGAAATTTAATTTTTGAATACTACCTGTTGGACATTCATCCACACATTTTGTACACAAACGACATTTATCGTCTATTATATACGCCAAATTGTTTTCAATAATTATGGCATCATGTGGGCATACTTTAAAGCATTTAGAGCATCCGATACATGCTACTTCGCATGCTTTTTTTGCAATTCCTCCTTTTTCTTTATTACTACATGCTACATAGATGCGTTTGCCTTTGGGTCCTTTAAATCGTAATTCTAACAATAATTTTGGGCATGCCTTTACACAAGCACCACACGCAGTACATTTTTCTTCATCAATTTCTGGTATTCCTGTTACTGGGTTTATATGCAAAGCATCAAAGGCACAAGCCACTTCGCAGTCGCCACCACCCAAACAACCATAATGACAGGCTGTTTCTCCTATGTATAAGTTGTGAATAATTTTGCATGATTTCGCTCCGTCGTATTGATTAGTGCGTGGACGGTGCTCGCAGGTTCCGTTGCATTTTAACACTGCAATTTTGGGTTTTGTTTCCACTACGCTTAATCCTACTATATGAGCAACAGTTTTCATGGTATCATTTCCGCCAACAGGACAAAACAAATTACTTAAATCTGTTGCTTCACTGCATGCTACAGCAAATCCTCTACATCCAGGAAAACCACATCCACCACAATTGGCACTAGGTAATGCTGCTTCAACCTCATCAATGATGGGGTTTTCTTCTACTTTAAATTTTTGAGAAACAACGTACAAAATAATCGCAGCAAGCAATCCAATGGTGCCCAAAACTACTAATGAAAGAAAAATTGTATTCATTTTTTATCTATTTTTTCAACATAAAACATAAACTGAGCCTTCAGTTTATTCTGCAATAGAAATAGTATTAAATAATATGGTATTAGCACAAATAATGTACTAATTGCCATTGTTAAATCATCTTTTTTGTAATACTCCGCAACAAACAAAATAAGCAATATTAGAAAAACAGGAATAACAAAAGCCATGAGAACAGCTTTTAACCCAAAGTTTTTTTTGCCTATTATACGTACTGTTTCGCCAATCTCAAAACTCTCATTATTAATAGTTGCTTCTATTAATTTAGAGCTAACATCAGCAGAACTACAAGCACCTTTCGTTTGACAAGAAACACAAGCAGCAAGTTGTTTTATGCAGACTGTTACTGTTTCTTGGTTTATTTTTACGATGGTTCCAGTATATTCCTGAGAAGAATTCATACGTAAATCATTTTTTGAAAGCACAAAGTTACTGTTTATTTTATATCTTATACCTATTTTTTAGTTAATTTTTTATTTTATTTTACCAAAAAGAGTACCTTTGCAAGCATATAAAATTTTAACTAAATGCAACAAGGAGAACGATACAAAGAAATTAGAAATGTAACGCTTATTGGTTTTGTGGTTAATCCATTGCTTACCCTTGCCAAACTTTTTGCAGGTATTGTAGGTAAAAGTTCTGCTATGATTGCTGATGGGGTGCATTCTTTGTCTGATTTTGCGACAGACATTGTGGTTATTGTTTTTATGAGAGTATCAGACAAAGAAAGTGATGAGAATCATAAATATGGTCATGGTAAATTCGAAACCTTTGCTATTTTAATAATAAGTATCTGCTTATTTGTCGTTGGAATAGGGTTGTTAATAGGTGGTATTGATAAGATTGTTTATTTTTATAAGGGGAATGAAATAATGCAACCGAGTCTGTTGGCTTTTTATGCGGCTCTTGTTTCGATTGCTTTAAAAGAAGCGTTGTTTTGGTATACATTTAAGATTGGTAAAAAAGTGAATAGTGATGCTGTTATTGCAAATGCATGGCATCATCGTTCAGATGCATTTTCTTCTATAGCAACAGCCTTAGGTATTGCAGGAGCAATATTTTTAGGAGAAAAATTTAGAATCTTGGATCCAATTGCTAGTGTACTAGTGAGTTTCTTTATTATGAAAGTCAGTTATGAATTAGCAATGCCTAGTGTAAAAGAACTGTTGGAGTCTTCTTTGCCAAAAGAAAAAGAAGATGAAATAATTGACCACGTATTGTCTATACCAGGTGTAATTACATATCATCATTTGCGTACTAGAAAAGTAGGTAATCTCATTGCAATTGATATTCATATTAAACTGAACAAACATATAAGTTTTGTAGAGTCTCATGATATTGCTACAGACGTAGAATCTTTGTTGCGTCATCAATATGGTAATCAAACAGTTGTGAATATACATACAGAACCTTATGAAGAAAAAAAATAAAGGTTTAATCATGTGCATTATTTTTTATATTTGATTTTATTTAGAAAGATACAGTTGTTTTTTGACATTTTTTTTAATATTTTTCTTTTAAATAGTTTGTTTGAATAAAAAAAAGACAGTATCTTTGCCAAACAAAACAACGATTATGTCATTTAGCACTCTACATACTATTTTACTTAGTATTCTTCTCTGTAAAGGATGAGCGGAGTGAGTTTGGTATGTGGAAAATTAATAATAACATAGAAAGCCTTTCTTACTTCGGTAATGAGAGGCTTTTTCTTGTAATTTTTGTAAGAACAATATAAATACGTAAGGATATGGACAGATTATTTATTTTTGACACCACTTTGAGAGATGGAGAACAAGTGCCAGGGTGTCAGTTGAATACAGTAGAAAAAATTCAGGTAGCAAAAGCCTTAGAATCTTTAGGTGTAGATGTAATTGAAGCAGGATTTCCAGTATCTAGCCCAGGAGACTTTAAATCAGTGGTAGAAATATCCAAAGCTGTAACGTGGCCCACAATTTGTGCACTTACACGTGGTGTACAAAAAGACATTGAAGTAGCTGCTGAAGCTTTACAATATGCTAAAAATAAACGTATTCATACAGGTATTGGTACATCAGATTATCATATAAAACACAAATTTAATTCTACACGCGAAGAAATATTAGAACGTGCTGTTGCTGCTGTAAAATATGCCAAGAAGTATGTGGAAGATGTGGAATTTTATTGCGAAGATGCTGGTCGTAGTGATAACGAATACTTAGCAAGAGTTGTAGAGGCTGTAATCAAAGCTGGAGCAACTGTGGTTAACATTCCTGATACAACAGGCTATTGTTTGCCATCACAATACGGAGAGAAAATTAAATTTTTGATGGAAAATGTAAAAGGAGTTCATAATGCTATCCTTTCTACTCATTGCCACAACGACTTAGGAATGGCTACTGCTAATACAATGGCTGGGGTATTAAACGGAGCACGTCAGGTAGAAGTAACCATGAATGGTATTGGCGAAAGAGCTGGTAACACCTCATTAGAAGAAATAGCAATGATTTTGAAATGCCACAAACATTTAGAAATAGATACCCAAATTAACACACAGAAAATTGCAAGCACTAGTCGTTTGGTGTCTAGTTTAATGAATATGCCTATACAACCCAACAAAGCGATTGTGGGTCGTAATGCCTTTGCACATTCATCAGGTATTCACCAAGATGGTGTGTTGAAGAACAGAGAGAGCTATGAGATTATGGATCCTAAAGATGTGGGAATTGATGAAAATGCAATTGTTTTAACTGCTCGTAGTGGTCGTGCTGCTCTTAAACATCGTTTAAGTATATTGGGTGTTGCTGTAGAAGGCGATGTCTTGGACAAAATTTACCAAGACTTTTTAGTGCTTGCCGATAAGAAAAAAGACGTGAACGATGATGACGTATTGATGTTGGCTGGTATGGAACGCACAAGCAATAGCCGTATTAAACTTGATTATTTACAAGTAACATCAGGAAAAGGTGTACGTGCTGTAGCAAGTGTGGGATTAGATATTGCTGGCGAAAAATTTGAAGCAGCAGCTTCGGGTAATGGTCCAGTAGATGCAGCTATCAAAGCGTTAAAACAGATTATTAAACGCGAAATGTCATTACAAGAGTTCACTATTCAGGCTATTAATAAAGGAAGTGATGATATAGGTAAGGTACACATGCAAGTACAATACAAAGGTAGCGTGTATTATGGTTTTGGTGCCAATACTGATATTGTGGCAGCCTCTTTAGAAGCATACATTGATGCAATTAATAAGTTTGTGAAATAAAAAATAACATACACACATTATTCATTTATAATACTAACCTACATAATAGTTTAACTCATGAAAAAGACTTTATTTGAGAAAATATGGGATGCACATGTCATTTCTGAAGTAAATGATGGTCCTACTCAATTGTATATCGATCGCATGTATTGTCACGAAGTAACTAGTCCTCAGGCATTTGATGGAATTAGAAAAAGGGGTCTAACGGTATTTCGCCCAAAGCAAGTAACATGTATTCCTGATCATAATATCCCTACTATCAATCAGGAAAAACCTATTGAAGATCCAATTTCAAGACACCAAGTACAAGCCTTGGATAGTAATGCAAAAGAATATAACTTGCAGTATTTTCCGATGGGGCACAATAAAAATGGTATTATTCACGTAGTAGGACCAGAAAATGGTTTATCATTGCCTGGAATGACAATGGTATGTGGCGATTCGCACACATCTACTCACGGAGCTTTAGGGGCTGTTGCTTTTGGTATAGGTACTAGTGAGGTAGAAATGGTATTGGCGACACAATGTATTTTTCAGTCAAAACCTAAAACCATGCGTATTAGCGTGAATGGAAACTTAAAAGATGGTGTTTCAGCTAAAGATATTGCTTTATATATTATTGCTAAAATGACAACTGGTGGTGCTACTGGGTATTTTGTAGAATATGCAGGTAGTGCCGTACAAGCACTTTCGATGGAAGGTCGTTTAACCTTGTGTAATCTTTCAATCGAAATGGGAGCTCGTGGAGGTATGGTTGCTCCAGATGAAACTACTTTCGAATACATCAAAGGTCGTGAATTTGCTCCAAAAGGCGAAGAATGGGATAAAGCCTTAGCGTATTGGAAATCATTACCAACTGACGAAGGGGCTCAATTTGATAAAGATATTGCATTCGATGCAGCTGATATTGAACCAATGATTACCTATGGAACAAATCCAGGAATGGGGTTAGGAATTACCGAATCAATTCCTTCATTGGATAGTATTGATGAGGCAGGTCGCATTTCTTTTGTTAAATCATTGGATTATATGGGCTTTAAACCTGGAGATAAAATGATAGGTAAACCCATTGATTATGTATTTCTTGGAAGCTGTACGAATGGACGTATTGAAGATTTTAGAGCATTTGCTTCGCTAGTTAAAGGAAAGAAAAAAGCTGATAATGTTGTAGTATGGTTAGTTCCTGGTTCGTGGGCTGTTGAAAAGCAAATAAAAGAAGAGGGTATTGATACCATTTTAACCGAAGCAGGTTTTGTGCTTCGTCAACCTGGTTGTTCGGCATGTTTGGCGATGAACGATGATAAAGTTCCTGCTGGTAAATATGCTGTTTCGACTTCAAACAGAAATTTTGAAGGTCGTCAAGGACCTGGAGCACGCACAATTTTGGCAGGTCCGTTAGTTGCAGCAGCAGCTGCGATAACGGGAAAAATTACCGATCCAAGAACGTTGTAGAGAGTAAATGATTTTTAGTATTAATAGTATAGTAATATAGATAGAATATGGAAAAGTTTAAAACAATCAGTAGTACAGTAGTGCCTTTGCCTATCGAAAATGTGGATACTGATCAAATTATACCAGCACGGTTTTTAAAAGCTACTTCCAAATTAGGCTTTGGAGATAATCTTTTTCGAGATTGGAGATACGATAAAAACGACCAACCAAATCCTGATTTTGTGCTTAATAATCCAACCTATAGTGGCGAAATATTGGTAGCAGGTAAAAATTTTGGTAGTGGTTCAAGTCGCGAACATGCTGCATGGGCTATTGCAGGGTACGGATTTAAGATTGTAATATCAAGTTTTTTTGCGGATATTTTTAAAAATAATGCCATGAACAATGGGGTATTGCCAGTAGTGGTTTCTGAAGCATTTTTAGCCGAAATATTCTCTTCTGTTGAAAATAACCCTAAGACGATTATTACAGTAGATCTTCAAAACCAAACAGTAACTAACACTGCTACAAATAAATCCGAAAAATTTGATATAAATTCGTATAAAAAAGAGTGTTTTTTGCAAGGATTTGATGATATTGATTATTTATTAGCTAAAAAGCAAATAATTGAACAATACGAAGATAAGCAATCTGATGTAGCTTATTTTCTTACAACTTAATTGACACAAAGAATGATAAAAATTTTAGATACAACATTGCGTGATGGAGAGCAAACCTCAGGGGTTTCGTTTGCTATACAAGAAAAGCTGAGTATCGCACGCTTATTGCTAGAAGATTTACAAATTGATAGAATTGAAGTGGCTTCTGCACGCGTGTCGGATGGCGAATTTGCTTCTGTTCAACAAATTACCAAATGGGCAAAAAGCAAAAATGTATTGGATAAGGTTGAAATTCTTGGTTTTGTCGATGGTTTTACATCCCTTAAATGGATAGAAAAAGCGGGAGGGAGAGTAATTAATTTACTTTGTAAAGGCTCGTTAAATCATTGTACTCATCAGCTAAGAAAAACACCCCAAGAGCACATAGCTGACATTAAGCAAGTAGTTGCCAACGCACAATCAATGGGGATTACAGTAAATATATACCTAGAAGATTGGTCGAATGGTATACAGCAAAGTTCTGAATATGTTTTTACCTTAATGGACAGTCTAAAAGATGAACCAATTGTACATTTCATGTTACCAGATACACTGGGGATTCTAAATCCAAACCAAACTCGCACGTATTGTTCAATGATGGTTGAACGATATCCTTCGTTGCAGTTTGATTTTCATGCTAATAACGATTACGATATGGCTGTTGCAAATGTATTTGAAGCAGTACAAGTAGGTATTCAAGGTATTCACGTTACTATCAATGGATTAGGTGAACGTGCAGGTAATGCTCCTCTTGCTAGTGTCGTAGCAATGCTACATGACCAACTTCACTTATCGACCAATATTAATGAGCCAGAATTAAACCGTGTAAGTAAGCTTGTAGAAGCATATTCGGGTATCCGTATTCCACCAAACAAACCTGTTGTGGGCGATAATGTGTTTACACAATGTGCTGGTATTCACGCTGATGGTGATGCAAAAAAGAATTTATACTTTAATGATTTATTGCCCGAACGCTTTGGTCGCATTAGAGAATACGCTCTTGGTAAAACATCTGGAAAAGCCAACATCAGAAAAAATCTTGAGGCTTTAGGTATTGAGTTGGATGAAGAGTCCATGCATAAAGTAACTCAGCGGATCATTGAGTTGGGCGACCAAAAACAAGTGGTAACACAAGACGATTTGCCATATATTGTTTCGGATATTGTAAAAGAAGAAAATATTGCTGAAAATGTACGTATCCTTAATTATTCTCTATCACTGGCTCAGGGATTAAAGCCAATAGCTAATATTTTGATAGAAATAAATGGAGAAATATACCAAGAATATGCAACTGGCGATGGTCAATACGATGCATTTATGAAGGCATTATGGAAAATTTACGATACATTAGGAAAACCTCATCCCATTTTGCTGGATTATTTGGTAACTATTCCTCCTGGAGGTCGCACAGATGCTTTGGTACAAACGTTAATAACTTGGGATTTGGATGGAAATGTGTTTAAAACACATGGACTAGATGGCGACCAAACGGCTGCTGCTATTAAGGCTACACTGAAAATGCTAAATCGTATATAATTACTTCAAATGAATGGAGTAAATTGAATAAACAGTAATAAAATGAATAAACAACTAACCATTGCTTTGGTAGCTCACGACAGAAGAAAGGCAGATATGGTAGAATGGGCGTTGCATAATGCCGAAACTTTATCTCAACATAAGTTAGTGTGTACAGGTACTACTGGAGGTTTAATACAAGAAGCTTTTGAAAATAAATCAATTGCTGCTGATATTACACGAGTTAATTCAGGTCCAATGGGTGGTGATGCAGAGATTGCTGCTATGGTCGTTAAACACCAAATAGATTTAGCTATATTTTTGATTGATGACTTAAATCCACAACCTCACGAAGCTGATATTCAAATGCTTTTGCGACAATGTAGGGTGCATAATGTGCCTATTGCTTGTAATAGATACAGTGCTGATTTGATGATAACTAGTACGTTGTGGGATAATCCTACTTATCAGCCAACTGAACCAAAATATGTTGTATTTGAACGGAAATAGTACAACATTAGCAAAAAATAATCCCCAATTATCTCTATTAAGTATACTTTTAACATAAACAATAACTACTAAAATGAAATTAAACATTGCAGTTTTGCCTGGAGATGGCATAGGACCAGAAATTATTAAACAAGGGTTAGATGTAACCATTGCTGTTTGTGAAAAATTTGGACACGAATTAACCTATGAGTATGGGTTAGTGGGAGCTACTGCCATTGACCAAGTTGGTAATCCTTATCCTGATGCTACACATGAATTATGTATGAAATCCAATGCTGTACTTTTTGGAGCAGTAGGAGATCCTCGTTTTGATAACAACCCAAGTGCTAAAGTACGTCCCGAACAAGGCTTATTAGCTATGCGTAAAAAACTTGGTTTATATGGAAATATTCGTCCTGTTACAACGTTTCCGTCGTTGATTCACAAATCTCCATTACGTGCGGATTTAATTGATGGTGCCGATTTTGTATGTATCAGAGAATTAACAGGTGGTATGTATTTTGGTCGTCCTCAAGGTAGAAGTGAAGATGGAACAGTAGCTTATGATACCTGCGTTTATAGTCGGATGGAAATTGAACGTGTGTTGACGTTGGCATATAGCTATGCGTTAAAACGTAGGAAAAAATTGACTGTTGTAGATAAAGCAAATGTATTGGCAACTTCGCGTTTGTGGAGAGAAGTAGCTAAAGAAATGGCACAAAATTACCCTGATGTAGAAACAGAATTTATGTTTGTGGATAATGCGGCTATGCGTATGATTCAGTGGCCCAAAGATTTTGATGTGATGGTAACCGAAAATATGTTTGGTGATATTTTAACTGACGAAGGTTCCGTTATAACTGGATCTATGGGAATGTTGCCTTCAGCCTCTATAGGCGAACATACTTCTGTATTTGAACCAATTCATGGATCGTGGCCCCAAGCTGCTGGAAAAGACATTGCAAATCCATTAGCAACTATTTTATCTGCTGCTATGATGTTTGAATATGCTTTTGACTTAAAAGAAGAAGCTGCTTTAATTCGCAAAGCTGTAGACGCCTCAATGGATGCTAATGTACGTACCGCTGATATTCAAGTAGAAGGAAAAGAAGGGTACAAATGCAGTGAAGTAGGAGAGTGGATTAAAAACTGGATTAAAAATAACTAAGTTACATTTATATTTGCTAGTTAAACATAAAAAAACGAACATCATAATAGAGGTTCGTTTTTTTTATGTTTATATGTCCCATTTTACCAAGTTTTACGCTTGCTATAACGATCGGATTTTTTGTTTTTATCTGTTTCTTTATTCCTATCTCTGCCTCTTCCTGACGATTGACTGCGTGAAGCAGATGATGAAGATTGATTAGCAGGAGCTTGTCTTCTGCGTGATGGAGAAGAAGAGGAAGAGCGACTTGACCTATCTCCTTTTACCTCATTTAATTCGATACTACGACTAAATTTGCTAGTAGCAAATGCTGTTTTTAAACGAGTAACTTGGTCTTTATCTACATCAAAAAATGTAAATTTAGATGTAACTTCAATATCTCCAATATTAATATCTTTACTATCAGTTACCTCATTAATGAGTTTTAATAATCGTTTTGGTTCATACCCATCGTTTTTACCTTGGTCTATTTTTAACCGAATTCTATCCGATTTCCCTGTTCTACGATTGCGTGCCTCGCCTCCATCTTTTTCTGCCTTAATATCGTTATTCAAATCTTTAGAATCTTTGTAATAACTTAAAAAGCGATTAAATTCTAACGAAACAAAACGAGTAATCACTTCTTCTTTGCTCATATCTGTTAGCATCTCAAAAATCTCGCTCAAGTAGTTATCATCTAAATCCTCGCTAACCTCCACTTCACGCATACGGTGTATAAGGTGGTTTAATTGTTTTTGGCATGCCTCTAATCCTGTAGGAATGAGTTCTTGTTTGAATTTTCTATTTATTGCTTTTTCAATTGTGCTAAGAGAACCCTTTTCTCTAGGAGTTACAATAGCAATAGAAATTCCTGATTTATTGACACGCCCTGTACGTCCGCTTCTATGGGTATACGTTTCTTTATCATCAGGCAAATCATAGTTAATAACATGTGTCAAATTGTTTACATCTAATCCCCGTGCAGCAACATCTGTAGCTACTAAAATCTGTAAATTTTTAATACGGAATTTATTCATTACCATGTCACGTTGTGCTTGCGACAAATCGCCATGCAAGGCATCAGCATTATACCCATCGACTATAAGTAGATCTGCAATATCTTTGGTTTGTTGGCGAGTTCTACAAAATATAATGCCATAAATATCTGGGTTGCTATCCAAAATTCGTTTTAGAGCTAAATATTTTTGGTCTTTACGTACTACCACACATACATGCTCAACATTTTTGGATGCCTCATTTTTTTTACCAACAGCAATTTCTTTTGCATTACTCATATAACGACGAGCAATACTGCTTATCTCTGTGGGCATAGTAGCCGAAAATAATAATGTTTGTCGGCTATCAGGAGTTTCTTCGATGATAGTTGTTATATCATCTAAAAATCCCATTTTTAGCATCTCATCTGCTTCATCTAATATTAAATGTTTAATTCCTTGCAACGAAACTTTTCTACGATTAATCAAATCAATTAATCTACCTGGAGTAGCTACTACAATATGCGGTGTTTTATCGAGTTGTTTTAATTGTTTCATAATGTCTTCACCACCATATACCGCTACGATATGTATACCTTCTTTGTAGGTACTATATTTACGTAATTCTGTGGCTATTTGCATGCATAATTCACGTGTTGGAGCTAAGACTAAACCTTGTGTTGTTCTTTCTTTTGTGCTGATTAACTGAATTAGAGGCAAACCAAAAGCTGCTGTTTTTCCTGTTCCTGTTTGTGCTAAACCAATGATATCAGATTGATTAGAAAGCATGTAAGGGATAACTTCTTCTTGTATGGGTGTTGGAGAAACAAATCCCATCTCACTAATGCCCTGAAGAATTGATTGTTCAAGACCTAAATTTTCAAATGTGTTCATGTAAAATAATAAATGATGAGGAAAATAAATAGCGAAAAAACAAAGAGGGATGCGTATTAAAAACGGCAAAATTAGTCCGTGTCATTTAGTAAACCTATTTTTTCACTATATAAAAGATGTTGTATATAAAATAAATAATTATTGCGGTACAAAGGTAGTTTTTTATTTTTGAATAATAATGATATTCATACTTTTTTGTTTAAAAATAGAGTCTTTACTAGTCGTTTGAAAAAAATACTGTACCTTTGTGGGCAAAAATTTATGAAGAAACTACTACATGAAACCAAAAACTAAAAAAACAATTCTTATTGGACTTTGGACACTTTTTGCGTCAATCATAGTTGGTACAGTATTGCTATTTTTCCTTATAGCAAAAGGTGTTATTGGTTATATACCAGAAATTGAAGAGTTGCAAAATCCAAAAAATAAATTTGCATCTGAAATATACACGGCAGATGGAGAGGTTTTAGGAAGATTTTTCTATGGTAAAGACAACCGAGTAGCGGTAAATTATACCCAAATATCTCCTTACATGATAGAAGCATTGGTAGCTACAGAAGATATTCGTTTTTTTAACCATTCTGGTATTGATGCACGTTCTTTGGGAAGAGCTATTATTTTACGAGGTTTACTTGGAAAAGCCAGTGCGGGTGGGGGTAGTACTATTACACAACAGTTAGCTAAATTACTTTATTCTCCTAATGCAGATAATCTCTTTCAGCGTGCTATGCAAAAACCTATAGAATGGGTGATAGCTGTACAACTAGAACGTTTTTATGCTAAAGAGGAAATAATTGCAATGTATCTTAACCAATTTGATTTTTTGAATAATGCCGTTGGTATAAAATCAGCTTCACAGGTATATTTCAATGTTGCACCCAATGAACTAACTAGAGAACAAGCAGCTTTGCTTGTAGGAATGTGTAAAAACCCTTCGTTATTTAATCCAAACCGCTTTCCAGAACGTGCTAAAAATAGGCGTAATACAGTACTTGACCAATTGTATAAGTATGATTATATTACTAAACAAGAAGTAGATTCATTAAAATCAATTCCAATTAAATTGAATTTCCAACGAGTTGATCATAAGTTAGGTTTAGCTCCTTATTTTAGAGAATATTTGCGTCAAACGATGATGGCTGATAAACCCCAAAGAAGCAATTATATGTCGTGGCAAATGCAAAAATATAAAGAAGACTCGTTAGCCTGGGAAACAAATCCATTGTATGGTTGGTGTAAAAAAAATAAAAAACCAAATGGGTCAAATTACAATATTTATGCAGATGGATTACGCATTTATACTACGATAGATGCACGCATGCAACGGTATGCAGAAGAGGCAGTGAAAGAGCATATTGGAGATAATTTGCAAAAACGTTTTTTTAACGAAAAACGTGGACGTTCGTATGCTCCATTTTCTCGAAATATTACTCCAGAAGAAATGTCTAGCATTTTAACAAAAGCAAAACGTCAGTCAGATAGGTATCGCAATATGAAAAAAGCCAATTATACAAATGCTGAAATTGATCGTGCTTTTGCTAAAAAAATACCGATGAGTGTATTTACTTGGACAGGTGTTCGTGATACTATTATGAGCCCAATGGATTCTATCAAATGGCAAAAACACTTTTTACGCTGTGGATTTATGTCTATGGATCCCTATAACGGACATGTAAAAGCCTATGTAGGTGGTCCAAACTTTGCTGAATTCCAATATGATATGGTAACGCAAGGAAAACGGCAAGTGGGTTCTACCATCAAGCCTTATTTATATACACTGGCTATGGAAGAAGGGTTGACTCCTTGTCAGAAAGTGCCCAATATTCCGCAAACCTTTTATCTAGAGGATGGAAAAAAATGGACACCACGTAATGCAAGCAACTCGAAAGAGGGAGAATTAGTTACGTTACGTTGGGGATTGGCAAATTCAAACAACTGGATTACAGCTTATTTAATGAAACAAATTACCCCACAAGCATTGGTTAGGATGATACATTCTTTTGGTATTCAAAGTCATATGGAGCCAGTTGTTTCATTGTGTTTAGGACCTGCTGATGTGTCTGTTAAAGAGATGGTGGGAGCCTATTCTTCTTTTGTAAACAAAGGTATACGTGTTGAACCGCTGTTTGTTACACGTATAGAAGATAATAAAGGAAATGTGTTAGCAACTTTTACTCCCCAATTGGTAGAAATATTTAGCGAAGAAACTTCCTATAAGATGCTGACACTCTTAGGAGCCGTTGTAAATGAGGGTACTGGTGTTCGCCTACGTTATCGTTTTCAGCTTAGAGGGGAAATAGCAGCTAAAACAGGTACAACGCAAAATAATTCAGACGGTTGGTTTATTGCTACAACTCCTCAATTAGTCGCCGGAGTATGGGTTGGTGGAGAAGACAGATCCATTCACTTTGACAATATAGCAGATGGTCAAGGGGCTAATACAGCCTTACCTATTTGGGCAATTTTTATGAAAAAAGTGTATGCAGATACTAGTTTGCCTTATTCAGAAAATGTTAAATTTGATATACCTACAGATATTCGACAAGGTTATGACTGCCGTTCTGAACCAAATACAGAAGAAAGTTTTGATCAAATATTCGATTTAGAATAACGAAATAAACCAGACTATTTGTCGATATGAAAATTTGTTGTACCTTTGAAACATACATTTAAAACGTAAGATTAACCCTAAAAATAGAAAAGAAACATGAAAATTCATTTCAAATTAAATTACTTTACAAAATGGGGGCAGAATATTGCCATAATGGGGTCTATCCCAGAATTATCGAACAATGATCCTTCTAAGGCATTGTATATGAATTTTGCATGGAAAGAGGATTGGTCGTTGGATATTGACGTGCAACGTGATGCTCCATTTGAATTAACATACAAATACGTATTAAAAGACACCAATGGATTGGATGTGTTGGAGTGGGGTGATGACCGAACAATTTTAGTCGATCCATTAAGAGATGAAAATATATATTGCTATGATAGTTGGAATCCTGCTGGTGCTGTAGAAAATGTGTTTATGACCTCACCCTTTCAAAATGTATTATTCAAAGAAAATCATATCCCTGTACCTGCCATTACCCCTAAAAAATATACACATATTTTTAGAGTAAAAGCTCCAACCTTGAAAAAAGGGGAAGCGTTGTGTGTGGTAGGAAGCACTAAAGAATTAGGCGATTGGGCAAGTGAGAAACCAGTTGTGATGAGCAATGAAGACAAAAATTGGTGGGTAGCAAAAGTAAATTTAGCAACAACCAAGGTCGATGTTGTAAATTATAAATATGGAGTATATGATATTGAAGACCAGTCTCTTAAATATTTTGAATACGGTGCAGATAGAAAAGCTACCGTAGTAACAACAAAGAAATCGCTCGTTATCGTTTCTGATTCTTTTGCACGTATTGGATCATACGATTTTAAAGGTGCTGGTGTAAGTATTCCTGTGTTTAGTATCCGCACAAAATCAAGTTTTGGGGTAGGTGATTTTATCGACATCAAATTAATGGTTGACTGGGCAAAAAAAGTAGGTCTGAAACTTATTCAGGTTTTACCTTTAAATGACACCATTGGTACACATACCGCAGCCGATGTATTGCCTTATGCGGCTATTTCGGCGTTTGCGTTGAGTCCGTTATATTTAAATTTACCCAAAATGGGGAAATTGCCAAGCACTCATCCTTTGTCTAGCCAGTATAAAACCAAACAAAAAGAATTAAATGCCTTGCCTTTGGTTGAGTTCCTAGAAATTGTAAACTTCAAACTAGCGTATGCAAAAGAATTGTATTTAGTGAATAAAGAAAAATTTCTAAAAAACAAATCATACCTTAAATTTTTCCAAGAAAACAAACACTGGTTAGTTTCTTACGCTGCATTTTGCTATTTACGTGATAAAAATGGAACTGCTGACCATTCTAAATGGGGCGAATATGCAACATTTTCTGAGGCAAAATTGGAAAGATTAACATCTCCAGAACAAGCTCATTTTGATGATATTGCAGTAAATTATTTTATACAATACCATTTGCATTTACAGTTATTAGAAGCAGCTGAATATGCTCATGAAAACGGAGTAATTCTGAAAGGAGATATTCCTATTGGTGTAAACAGAAACAGTGTTGATACATGGGTTGCTCCTGAATTATATAATATGCATATGCAAGCTGGAGCTCCACCCGATATGTTTGCTATCAAAGGTCAAAACTGGGAACTTCCTACCTATAATTGGGAGAAGATGGAAGAAACAGGATTTGATTGGTGGAAAAAACGTTTTCAACAAATGGGGTATTATTTTGACACCTTCCGTATCGACCATATCTTAGGATTTTTCCGTATCTGGCAAATTCCTTTGCACCAAGAAGAAGGTATTATGGGGTATTTAAACCCATCAATTCCAGTACATATTAATGAGTTTGGCGAAAAAGGCGTACATTTTGATTACAATAGATTCTGTGTGCCATTTATTACCGATGCAGTATTGTGGGAAGTATTTGGTGATGATGCCAACTGGGTGAAAACAAATTGCATCGACATCATTGATGGTTGGATTTTACGCCTTAAACCAATATGCAATACCCAAAAGAAAGTAATGGAAATGTTTGATAAAAACATGATTACTGAAAAAATTAAGTGGGGCTTATTTGATTTAATTTCAAATGTATTGTTTTTTGAAGTTGAATGGTCGAATGGAATGATGTATTACCCACGTTATGGTATGCAAACCACTACTAGTTTCCGTTATTTAGATAATTTTACGAAAAATAAAATTGAAGAACTGTATGTAGATTATTTCTATCGTCGTCAAGATAGTTTTTGGAAATATTCAGCATTAAAAAAACTACCAGCTATCAAACGTTCTACCAATATGATGATTTGTGGCGAAGACTTAGGTATGATGGCAGATTGTGTAACTAGCGTTATGAATGAATTAGGTATTTTAAGTTTAGAAATACAACGTGCTCCTAAAGTTGACACCATCGAATTCTTCCATCCTGCCGATGCTAAATATTTATCAGTAGTTACACCTTCTACCCACGATATGAGTACCATCAGAGGCTGGTGGGAAGAGGATAGGGAAGTTACCCAACGATTTTACAACCAACAACTTGGTCATTGGGGTGAAGCTCCTTACTTTGCCGAATGGTGGGTATGTAGAGATATGATTGTTCAGCACTTATATTCTCCAGCTATGTGGGCAATATTCCAGTTACAAGATTTATTAAGTATTTCAGATACATTAAGACGTCAAAATCCACATGAAGAGCGAATAAATGTGCCATCAAACTCCAAACATAGTTGGAGATACAGAATGCACCTTACCGTAGAAGAATTAATCGAACAAGAAACCTTTAATAAAGAGCTGAAAAACTACATAGTACAAGCTAATCGTTAATTATTAAAAAAAATGTCCAAGAAATTCTTGGACATTTTTTTATAAGTAGTTGACAGAAATAAACGCTAAACACTAAACGTTAAACGCTCAACGCTCAACGCCCAACCTTTCCCCTAAATAAAGGGACGTATTGAAACCAAAGGATATATCCTAAGAACAATAAGAACACTACAATATAAAAGAAGTAGTTAGATAAATCATGGGCATCCATAGCTAATTGATAGCTTTGATTTTTATGTAAATGTAAGAGCAAAAATACAATTCTAAGACTGTTCATCATAATCATGAAAATTATACCAAAAAAAATATAGAAAAGTCTATTTATCATAGAACTACGAATAAGTAAAATTAGTAAAGTGAAGCTTGTCATAATGCCAATACCCAAACATTGAGCTCCGACTCCAACATAATTGATGCCTAAGTAGATCAGATTATTTACAATAATTGTTTCACTATAACCAAGCAAAAACATAAACTTTTGTGATAGCCATAAAATGATAGTTAACAACCAATTAAAAGTTCCATACGGTGCAATTAAATCAATAATTTTATGGAAATTTATAAAAACTGGAATAATTATAATCATGCCAATGAGGGATAAACTAAACTTTGATTTTATTTTATGATTTAATAATTTAACATAGTGAGAGGTAAATTCAAAAAATTGTAATTTTAATAAAAAAAGAATAAACAATAAAGTTATACTATACAAGTTTGTTGGATCGCTTAGTTGGTGGGCTAATCTTCCATCAAATAGTAGCAGCATAGCCAGTTTCAGAAAAGAAAAAACTAATAATAGAAATATACCATATATGAGATATAAAATACTTTTTTCTTTGTTTCTGAAAAAAGTATTTT